>PIVL01000291.1 GCA_003354145.1 Paracoccaceae bacterium | reverse complement strand
GTTGGAGATGAAACTATCGCATCGGTTATCGAAATCGATCAGAACGCTCTGCTGGGTATTGTCGAAGAAGAGCGTGCGCCCGCCAAAGCTGAGGAAAGAGTTTGCACCATCCGCACACGTCGCGGCGCTGAAGTGATGAATATTCCCATTCCTTGCTCTAACTAATAACAGCCAAAATTCGGGTTAGGCGTGCGGTTTTGAAACAAACAGCGCGCCTGATTGTTGCTACTTATCCACATAAGAAACCGGTCAGAAACCTATGATTCTTGCAAATAAAATGAAACTGGGGCAGAGTAATTCAAAGACAGGGCAATAAGACCCTATATCGAGGCGTGATCGGAGAGGCAGGTCACATGAAAATTTGTGAATCGTTTAAAGCAGCCGTGCTAGGGCTGTCGTTGGTATTTGGTCCAGTTATCGGCATAGCCGAAGCTGAATCCCTTCGTATTGTAAAAAAAGGGACGGAGGCAACGCTTGACGTTCCGATGAACCGGGCCGTTGTTGTCGAAAGCGACATCCCCTTTGCAGAGCTAAGTATTGCAAACCCCGGCATCGCTGATATTTCGTCTTTGTCGGACCGCACTATATACGTGCTGGGTAAATCGCCGGGACTGACCACATTGACATTGCTTGACCCTGCCGGACGGCTAATCAGCAACGTCACAGTAAGAGTCGCGGCAGATGTCACCGAATTCAAAGAGCGCCTGCGTCAGATTTTACCGGGCGAAAAGATCGAAGTGCGCACTGCTAACGACGGAATCGTATTGTCGGGAACAGTGTCCAGCAGCCAACGACTTCAACGGGCATTGGATCTTGCCGAACGTTACGCACCCGAGCGGGTTTCCAATTTGATGGGCGTTGGTGGCGTACAACAGGTCATGCTAAAGGTCCGTTTCGCCGAAATGCAGCGGAATGTTGCGAAATCTCTAAGTGCCTCGCTGGGCTTCAACGGCAACGCTGCCGGTGGCAATCTGGGTTTGAATGGCGGCGTTGGGACGTTAAACAACCAGCCGTCTTTAACCAACGCTTTGGCCGGGAATATCCCGCTTACCAATGAAAATGTCGGTGCTGTTCTGTTTGGCTTTAACGTCGGATCGGTACAGGTCGGCCTGTTGCTTGAAGCTCTTGAACAAAAAGGTGTTGTGCGCACCCTTGCAGAACCAAATCTGATTGCCCTGTCCGGGCAAGAAGCCAAATTTCTTGCTGGCGGCGAATATCCAGTGCCTGTGGCACAAGAGCTGGGCACAATCTCTGTAGAGTACAAACCCTTTGGTATTGAACTGAATTTTATTCCAAGAGTAATCGACGGCGACCTGATAAATCTTGAACTCGACGCTTCGGTTTCAGCGATTGACTCAACCAATGGCGTTAATATCGACGCCTTTCAAATTGATGCCTTTACGCGCCGCGAAACATCGACAACTGTCGAACTTCGCGACGGTGAGAGTTTTGCAATCGCAGGCTTGATCGAAGATTCATTCATGGACAACGTTGCCCAACTTCCCTGGTTGGCAGATATACCGGTTTTGGGAACATTGTTCCGCAGTGCCGACTATCAGCGCAACCAGACAGAACTGGTTATTATCATAACGGCCCACCTGGTTACACCAACGCGCGGCGAAGCGCTGATATTGCCTACTGACCGGGTTAGACCACCATCGGAAAACGACTTATTCATGTTTGGGCGCATCAGTTCGACCGGTCGTGAGAACAATAGTCCTGCACAAGAAGTTGCACGACAGGATTTCAACGGGTCTTATGGCTATGTCATGGATTGATCGGAGGCAGATGAAATGCACAAACTGATCGTTGGACTTGGCCTATGTGTGGCCGTCAGCGGATGCGGCGAAACAGCCGGTCCAGTTAAAAATTCGTGGTTGCGTGAAGCTGGAAC
Source organism: Paracoccaceae bacterium (assembly GCA_003354145.1). Taxonomy (GTDB): domain Bacteria; phylum Pseudomonadota; class Alphaproteobacteria; order Rhodobacterales; family Rhodobacteraceae; genus NORP181. Next base: position 4,073 of record PIVL01000291.1, on the reverse strand, counting down.
GCAGGTTGACGTGGGAACCTTTGGTTCAGCAACGGCGAATAATCTCGGTGTCCAGTCCGGTTCGCTGGAGTACGCCGTAAGCTTGGCAAAACGATTTGACGAAGAAGTCCCGAGCACAATCAATTTTGCGTTCAACAGCACCGCGATTGATGCCCAAGCTCAGCAAATCCTGATCCAACAAGCTGACTGGATTCGTCAGTTCCCAGAAGTACGCTTTCGGGTCTATGGCCACACAGATGCGGTCGGAACTGCGTCTTACAATAAGCGGTTAGGCCAACGTCGTGCTAATGCTGCTGTGGCCTTCTTGACCAGACATGGAATTAGTCGTTCGCGGCTTGAGGCTGTTTCATCTCTTGGTGAGACCCAGCCATTGATCGCCACCCAGGGGCGCGAGCGTCAAAATCGGCGTACTGTGACCCAGGTATCAGGCTTTGTAAAACGCCATCCTACTGTTTTAGATGGAAAATACGCCCAAATTATCTATCGCGACTATATCGCCAGCGCTGCGTCTGAAACTGTTCTGACAGGCGTGGAGGCCACTATTCCCGGGGAATAGTAATAATTCACTAAAGCACTGCCAAAGTCCTGATCGTCTCCAAATTCCAAACAATTGGAGCTTTTTCGCCTAAATGTCGCCTACATTGGCGGCGATATTGTCCCTAACAGGAAACATGCGTCCAGATTCGAGTCGGACGTGAGGTGACCGCAGGACAATCGGATTTGGGCCAAACCCTACCAGATGTTTTGCCAAGCCTTGGTGAAATAAAAGGACGGTGGTGATGAGCAGTGTAATGCCCGAAACAGAAACTAACCCGATAAAGGCCTGCACCATAAGCCGGGATGTCCAAAATTTTGATCTTTTGATTGAGGACATGGAAGCAGCACTGGGTGAATGCTGGGGCGATCTTGGATTTGCCGAAGCTCTAGCCTTTTTTGGCCAACCTGAAGCCGAATCTCTAGAATTTGTCGCATTGGCTATCGATGAAAACGACGAGGACAATCTGGTCTTGATGGGTGAAATTATCACTCAGGCCAAAACCCGTGGTATCCAGGTGATTTTGATTGCCGAAGACGTGACCCCCGCCTCGTTGCACCAATTGTTGCGCAATGGTGCGGATGAGTTTGTGCCCTACCCATTACCTGAAAAGGAATTGCAGTCTGCAATTGACCGGCTGCACTCTCCCGAGCCTGAACAGGCTCGCCCTCAGCAAAACACGCACCACCTCACATCCGGAAGCGCCAAAGAGGGCGCCTTGATCGTCACGCACGGGCTGGCCGGCGGAACAGGCGCCACGACATTGGCAGTCAATCTGGCATGGGAACTGGCCTCGATCCAGTCCGAAGACACGCCAAGTGTCTGCCTGCTCGATCTTGACCTGCAATACGGATCAATTTCTACATATCTTGATCTGCCGCGGCGCGATGCGGTTTTTGAAATGCTGTCTGACACTGAAAGCATGGACAAAGAGATATTTGGTCAGGCACTACTGAGTTTTGAGGATAAACTTCAGGTACTGACAGCACCTGCGGACATGTTGCCGCTGGACATTATTGGCCCCGAAGATATTGAACGTGTTATCGAAATGGCCCGTAGTCACTTTGATTATGTAGTCGTCGACATGCCGTCGACACTGGTGTCATGGTCAGAAACAGTGCTGCAAGCTGCACACGTGTATTTTGCCACGATCGAATTGGATATGCGCTCGGCCCAGAACGCCCTGCGGATGAAGCGGACCTTGCAGTCCGAAGATTTGCCATTTGGTAAATTGCGATTTGCCCTGAACCGGGCGCCGAAATTCACTGATCTTAGCGGTAAAAGCCGTGTCAAACGGATGGCCGAAAGCCTTGGCATTTCGATCGACTTGCAACTGCCCGATGGCGGCAAACAGGTCGCCCAAGGTGGCGATCATGGTCTCCCCCTGGCATCATCGGCTCCAAAAAATCCGCTGCGCAAAGAAATTTCGAAACTGGCGCAATCCCTGCACGAACTTGGACAGAGCGAAGCCAAGGCAGCATAAACTAATTAAGGGCTAAGAGTATGTTTTCAAAATATAAAAAATCTGGTTCAGCGAAACCCACCAAAGGTTCAACCAACGTAACCAACATAGCGGATGCCAAAGCTGCTGCACCAGCGGCTGTAACAGAAGCGCAAGCAAGTGGCAGTTTGCGTCGTCCAGTACCAGAGCGCAAGGTTGAAGTGAAATCCCGTGACAAGGACCGCAAACGCAAAGAGCGGTTGGGCGAGATCAAGCAAGAATTACATCGTGCTCTTCTGGAAACCCTGAATCTGGCTGCGCTTGAGCACGCCTCTGAGAATGAATTGCGTAATGAAATCACCACAATTTCTGGTGAAATTCTGGAAGAGCGCGGAATTGTTCTGAACCGCGAAGACCGGCAAGCGCTGAATAAAGAGCTTTACGACGAAGTTACCGGGCTTGGTCCACTGGAAACACTGCTTCGTGACGAATCCGTCAACGATATTCTGGTAAACGGCCCCGCCCAGGTATTTGTCGAACGTGATGGCAAACTGGAACTCAGCAATGTGACGTTCAAAGATGAAAAACATCTCTTGCGGATCATCGACAAGATCGTTTCAGCCGTGGGACGTCGGGTAGATGAATCCAACCCTTATGTTGACGCTCGTTTGCAAGACGGCTCGCGATTTAACGCGATGGTACCGCCAGTTGCCGTTGATGGCAGCCTGGTTTCGATCCGGAAGTTCAAAAAAGACAAGTTGGGTATTGATGATCTGGTGGATTTCGGCGCGTTTTCCGAAGAAATGGCCGCCTATTTGCAGGCCGCTGTGTCTACGCGACTTAACATTATCGTTTCGGGTGGTACCGGTTCCGGTAAAACCACCACATTGAACGCTTTGTCGTCGTTCATTGCAGATGACGAACGTATCCTGACGATCGAAGACACTGCGGAACTTCAATTGCAGCAGATTCACGTCGGTCGGATGGAAAGCCGCCCACCAAACGTTGAAGGCAAAGGTGAGGTTTCACCCCGCGACTGTTTGAAAAACGCTCTGCGGATGCGGCCTGACCGGATCATCGTTGGCGAAACGCGCGGCGAAGAAGTTATTGACATGTTGCAAGCCATGAACACGGGCCACGACGGATCAATGACGACAATCCACGCCAACAGTGCGCGAGACGGCGTCAGCCGTCTGGAAAACATGATCGCAATGGCCGGGATCGAAATGCCGCTCAAGGCGATGCGTAGCCAGATTTCTTCGGCTGTGAATCTGATCGTTCAGGTGTCACGTCTGCAAGACGGTTCGCGTCGCATGACATCGATCACGGAAATCACTGGCATGGAAGGCGAAGTCATCTCGATGCAGGAACTCTTTAAATATCAGCGTGTTGGACTGACACCCGATAATAAAATCATTGGTCATTTTACAGCAACTGGCGTTCGAAGTCACTTTTCCGAGCGGTTTCGCATGTGGGGCTTCAACCTACCTACATCAATTTATGAGCCCACAAGAATGGAGTCCGCATAATGTCTCTTAGCGCAGAACCAATTATCTATGTCCTCATTTTTGTTGGCGTCCTGGCCCTGGTCGAAGGCCTGTACCTAGTTGTCTTTGGCAAATCCATCAGCCTGAACAGCCGCGTCAATCGTCGACTGGAAATGTTGGAAAAAGGTGCTGCACGCGAACAGGTGCTGGAACAGCTGCGAAATGAAATGCAGCAGCATATGAAATCGCGCTCAATTCCGCTGTATTCCTTGTTGGCGAGCAAAGCCCAAAAGGCAGCAATCGCATTTTCTCCGCGTCAACTGATAATGATCATGGCGGGTTTGTCTGTTGTGGCCTTTATCGGGCTAAGCATCGGCACCGAAACTGATATTGCTATCCGCGCAATCGGATCCGTCCTTATTGGAGTCGGCGGCGTCTATTTTTGGATCAACTCCAAGGCCAAAAAGCGTATGGCATTGATCGAAGAGCAATTGCCTGACGCTGTTGAATTGATGGTGCGCAGCCTGCGCGTTGGTCACCCTTTCACATCTGCGATCCAGATCGTAGCCTCTGAAGTCGCCGACCCGCTTGGCACCGAATTCGGCGTCAT
>PIVL01000618.1 GCA_003354145.1 Paracoccaceae bacterium | reverse complement strand
GATGGCTGTGAAAGTGACCTCCCATGGATATTCCCATTTGAAGCGAACCACCCACTCCTTGATGCCCTCCTCTGCGCCATCGCTCCACTGTGGGATCTGCCTTTGGATCAGCTTTGAGATTCTCTGAGCTGTCCTGTAGTCCTCTGCAGTGTCCTCTGCGAGGTTCTTGATAGCTTGGGCCTCTGCATCTGTGTACTGGACCTGCGAGCGCAGCTGTGTGTACCAGTACTGCTTCCATGCATTCATGAGCTTCTCGTAGTGCTCCTCTGGGAGTTGTATGTCACACTTCCAGTCGGCTGTGGAGCCACCTGTGGTCGCATATGGACGGACTGTGCGACTGTACTCCAGCTGGCCCAGCCAGGCTCCTCTCTGGTCTGTGAGGATGAGGGTCTTCCACTTTGGAGCGAGAGTCTCTGTCTTGTACCTGGGAAAGCACTCTCTGTAGGCATGCATCATCCCATGCATGGGCGCTGAGAGCCTTCTTTCAAACTGTGTGATCCCAGGTGTGCACTTGATCTTTGCTCTGAGACTCTGATTCTCCTGTGGGTGGTTTTCAGTCCACTCCACAGTTTTGGTCTTCTTTGTCTGTCCTGTGGGATCCTCCTCATCTGTGACCTCCTCCTCTTTGGACCTCTTGATTTTCATCCACGTCCAGGGCTTCAGCTTTGTGCCCTCCTTGTCACTCTCCTTGTTGTGGACCATGAAGTTTCTGCGAGCAGCTGCTGTGAGGAACGAGACGAACTGGACGGGTCCTCTCACTATCGAAGTCTCCCCTGCATCGCTCACCTCTTGGACCTTTGGAATTGAGAGGTCGACATATTTCGGGTCAACCTCTGCTGCTATGCAGGCTTGCTCGACTGTGAGCATGAGGTCCTTGTCTGGCATTTCTTTGGGGACTCCTCTGATCGCTAGCTGTCGCTTTGCTACCTCTATCTGTGCGTAGTAGCTCTCCTTCTCAGTCCAGGTCACTCGCAAGTTGAGGCTCCTCAGCTGTGCGTCGTGGGCTTTGAGCTGCTCCTCGTGCTTCTCGAACCTGTCTTCCGTCCTCTTCATGATGAAGCCCAGCGCAGGAGCGACCTTGGTCTGCAGGGCCTGTGTGACGATTTCCTCGACTTGCTGGCCTGTGACTGTGGAGCTGCCACTGTGAGCGCTGCCACTGTACTTCCACTCTGAGGGATCTCCGATTTGCTGTGTGTCAGCTGCATGGACCATGATGCCCTTGGCCGCAATGGCTGCTTCATGCCTCTGCACTGTTGCTGCCAAGGTCTCATGACTGCTTGCGAGGCTTCTCAGCTCGGTCTGTGTGTTGCCTACCTCCAGAGTGAGCTGCTTCATGGCCTCTGCCACTGCATCCATACTGCCTGTGATGCGACTCAGAGGATCCAGCACTGGTGCTGCTCGCTTCGGAACAGCTGCCTGTGTGCCACCAGCTGCTGCAGGCGATGCTGCCTGCTGCTGTGGGACTCCCTGTGTCGGCGT
>PIVL01000290.1 GCA_003354145.1 Paracoccaceae bacterium | reverse complement strand
TCGAGGCCGTCGCCGATCTCGCGGTGGACCCGGGCGACGGCGGGGGCGCTTCGGGCCTGTGCCGTCTGGACGCCGAAGGGCTGCGGCGCGCGGTCCGCGACGTGCTCTGCCGACGAGACCTGCGCGGCGGCTACCGTGTCGAAGAGGTGCAGCACGATCTCTGCGTCAGCTTGGGCGCAGCGACGGACGAGGAGCTTCTCGCTTGCTTGGTGCCGGCCGTCGAGGGCGACCCTGCAGCGGATGGGCGGCTAAAAGCTTTGATCCGCTTGGTGGAGGTTGAAGTCTTCGATTTCTCTTGGAGAAGCTTCCTCTTCGACGAGGCCTTCGACGCGACGAAGTGCCGCGCTCGGGTGCTGGTGGCGAACGAAGGCTGTGCGGTGCTGGGGCAGTGCGTCCGAGATCCTGCGGAGGACGGTTGCTTGTACTGCGACGTCCACCGTGCCAAGCGGAGATATGGCGAGTGGTGCTTGGGCCAGACGCTGTCGGATTTGGAGGCTTCGGTGGGAGACCGCCAGTCCAAGTTCGTAGTGGCCAAGGCCAAAGCAAGATCGGCGCGCCACGTCGAAGGTCCGCAAGGCCGCGCGCAGGATCCTGTGCGTGGGTACAATCGGCCGCGGCCCAAGGGGCAGCGCGCTCGGCTCGTGCGCGGCCAGCGGGGTCTTCGCAAGGTTCGCCAGATCGTCCGCCAGCCCGAGTTTGTTGACAGGGTGCCAGGCAGGTGCCGCGACTTCGCCGAGGAGCCGCGAGCTCTGCCTCCTTTCCCGTGCCGCCTCTGCTCACTGGACTTCGCCACGAGTGCGGATCTCGTCGCACACGTGCGCCTGCGCCACAAGGGTGTCTTGCCGTATCGCCAGACGCTCTGGTACAGAGGCGAAGGCGAGGAGGGTTTTTCGGTGCAGAAAGCGTCGCCCCAGGTTTGGAGACTGAGCGTGGCGCAGTCCGCCGAGGAGTTGATCGTCGGCGAGCAGGCTTTTCCTCGCAGCCGGGGCTCCAACTCCTCGGAGTTGGCGGCTTGGAAGAAGGGCACTCTCGGTCGCCTGGACGGGCCCATTCGCGCTGTGGGGGGCCTCTTCGTTTTGATCGAGCAGCTGAAGGAGGATGCCTCGCTCATCGAAGGCGCAGAGACGGCGCCGCTGGCGGACTGCTGTGCGATGCTCTTGCAGCAGCCCTCCGGAGTGCTCGCCGGCGTCATGGCAATGACGGCTGCGGCACGTAGGGCTTCGGACGCGACAGCAGAGGCCGAAGCCTTGTTGGTCCGAGCCCTGGTTGCGTGCTCTCGCGAGGACCTGAGCGCGTTCGACTCGGAGGCTGCGGTCGTAGCTCGCTTGGCTGCGGAGCTGGGAAGGGATCCGCCCGCTGTGGTAGCCTTGCCGCCTGTAGAGCCAAACTCTGTGAACCCTTGGTGGACAAAGGTGCACCAGACGGAGCTTGGTGCTCTGGCAGACGAGCCTCCGGCAGACGGGAGCCCCGAGGCTGCCGCCTGTCGCGTCGCCATCACGGCTCTCGGTGAGAAAAGCTCGGACCGTCGGTCGACCGTTCGCCATCGCCGCGGCTGCTGCGTCTGCGCTCGTTCCTTCTGGGGCGATGAGCTCCAAGAAGTGTATTTTTTCAAGGCACCTCCAGGTCGCGAGGCCGAGGGGTTGTTTTCTGACGCGGCGTTACCTGCTTCCGCCCTGGGGCAAGCGCAGTATGGCACTTCCAGGAGGTACGCGCACTACCTGCTTTCTCCAGAGCGTTATCACAAGCGATGGACCTTTCGACTGCCTGGCGGTGGCTTGGGCGGCATTCCGTTGGAGGAGCTGCGCGCCTCGTCCGTCGAGAACCCCGACGTGCCGGGAGAGCGCTGGCTCGTGCATCGCCGTGCCTTCAGGTACATGGATGACGGAGTTGTGAATCCTTACGCGAAGGTGCCTGTCTGCGGAGGGTGCAGGTCGTCGCTTCGTCAAGCGAAGCCGGCGCTCCCTAAGTTTGCGCTTGCGAACGACTTCTGGATGGGCCAGCTCCCGCCGGAGCTGCGCGACCTTTCGGAAGGGGCGTGGCTCCTGCTGGCGCTCGGCCGCGTCATGATTCGACGCTACAACTGCAAGAGCGACTCGGGCCACTGGCTACCGAAGGAGCAGATGATCAAGGCCTTCGTCGGCAACGTTTGCGCCCTGCCTCAGGCGGACGGGGGCCGGGAGCTGCTCTCCCTCCCGCCCTCGGAGCAGGAGCTGGTGGAGTCTCTGCTGATATGCTTCACGGGTTTGGAGAAGGACATGGGCAGGGCCTTCGTGAAAGATCTCGGGGTGGATGCCGCGGCACTGAAGGCGGCGTACGACTTCTTGAGGAGAAGCAACACTCTGTACGCGCATGTCTGTTGGGACGACCAGCGCGCCGCATCCTCGTTGCAGCCAGAGAAAGGCAAGAACCTGGACCTTCCACGTTGCTTCTGGCCTTGCCTGAAGCGTCTGGATCCCCTCGGCTCGGGTGCGGAGGAGCGCGCCAAGAAGGAGGGACCGGCGGAGGCCGTGGCCGCCCCGGGCTTCGCCGACAATGCTTTGCGTCGTAGAGCAAAGGCAGTGCTTTCTCGGTGCGTTGCCTTCCGTCAGGAGCACGGGCGCTCGCCCCAGTCGGCCGCTTGCGCCGTCTGTGCGAAGCTCGGCGCGCGCGCCTGCGAGCTTTGCGGCCTGGAGGTTTGCGCTGCGCATCGGGCAGGCAGCTCGGGCAGTGACTGTTTCGCATGCGGCGGAGCTTTAAAGGAATCTGGGGCAGATGAGAGGACGCGTTGGCGAGGTGCCTTTAGTCGAATGAGTGCGGAGCAAGCAGCTGGCGAGGTCCTGCCCGAGGAAACGATCCTCGAACGTGTCAGTCACCGTCATGGTGGCCAGGACGGCGACCGTTTGTTTCTGCATTTGCTGGTGCAAGCCCGGGACGTGGCTGTGGAGCTCGCGAAGAGCTCTGCTGTCCCTGACGCGGTGCAGCGCCGCTGCGGCACGTTGCAGGAGCTGGCGCAGCTTCTCCGGAGTGGTCGCTTTCAGCTGACCCGAAGCGGCGGGAGCCTGCTGCTGCGGCCCTGTGCCAGTCGATGGATCGAGTCCCTTTGCCGGCTGGTCGATGATCCCAGGGCCAGGGCGTCCGTGCCGGGCCTTGCGGCGGGGCGCGAGCAGGGCGGCCGCCTCTCTAGCGACGCGGAGGAAGAAGACGTCCTGGCATCGGAAGTTGCCGAGGTCTTCGAAAGCGTCCGGCAGAACCCGGGCGTGGTTGACGAAGAGCTGCAGGCCTTGGCTGTCGCGGCGGGCGCGCCTGGGACCGAGGTGGCCGAAGAGGAAAGGAACGAGTTCTTTGCCGGGCTGGGTGACGCTGACGTGCAGCTGGACGTCGAGCAGCAGTGGAAGTCTGTGGAGGTGCAGTACCGGAAGCTCTTGCTGCGCATGATGGACGCAGCGCGGGCAGCGGAGGCGGGCGCGGACGCGAAGGCCTCGGGCCAGGACGAGCACGACAAGGAGCGCGCGGCCTTGAAGCGTGCGCTCCTCGCCATCGACAGAAGTAAGATGGAGAAGGAGCTTGCAGCGGCGGAGCGAACGTTGCAGGGCCGGCGCCCCCCGCCCCAGGGGGACAAGGAGCCGATGCCCGAGCCGGAGCGCATCCTGACCCCGGATCGCCGCAAGGCGTTGCTGGTGCCCAGCGCGCGGGCTCCGCTGAGCATGTTCGATGCTTCTTTTTGGTCCAGCGTCTTCCCGCGCTGCTTCCCCTACGGCGACGGCGTCTTCGGCCTCGAGCGCTTGCGGAACGTCGAACTCGACGAATACTTGGAATACTTGTTGCAGCGAGAAGAGCTCCTGTATCCTGACCCGCCGCAGCCTTCGGCCGGCGTCGACGCCCCGGCCACTGGCGGTGATGATGTGATGCCTGCGGAGCGAGGCCCTGTGGTGCCAGGGGGGGCTCAGGATGAGGCCGATCCCGAGGAGCGCTGTCCAGGGTGGCGATCAGTTCCTGAGAGGCTACCCCTGGCTGCAGGCGCGCGAGACGGACCATGCGGCGGCACTGGTGGCGCTTCCCCGGATGACTCCATCGAAGGGGTGCGAGCACGCTTGAACGGCATCATGGCCGAGTGCCCTGCGGACGTTGTCAGCCTCGCAGCCGACCAGGACGGGCTCGCAGATCTTGTTCGAACTGTTGTGGAGAAGGTGCGGCGGCTACTGGAATCTGCTTCGGCAGTGCAAGGCTTTCTAGCTTGGCTCTCTGATTTCGGAGAGTGGGCTGAAACATGGGCGTCCCCCGATTTCAGCGAGGCGTTGGAGTCGAACCTCTCGTCCCTGGCCACGGAGTTGAGAGTCTCTTCACGCAACGCTGCTGGGCCTTCCCCCACAGTCGCTGCTGACTCCGCGCCCCGACCTTGCCTGCGTGCGAAGGACAAGGCAAAGAAGGTCGCCGACGCGCTGCCGCCCTTGCCGCGGTGGCGAGGCGAGCGAGACTTCCTCACGACCGCGTATTGTTTTGGCAGGAGGAAGGCCTACATTCGCTCTTCGCGGCTCTTCGCGAACAAGGAACGCTACGAAGGCGCGTGTCGAGACGCCGGTGCGCTCGACGTGGACGAGTTCTTCGCAGCCATTTCTTTGGCTGGCAAGGGGCAGACGTGGAAGGATTTGATGCGCAGAAGGGACGTCCCGGAGACGGTGAAGCGTGTTTTCCGGCATCTGCAGCTGTGCATGGCCAACGTTCTCGGAACCAACGCGCACCGCACCGCGCTGCGGCATCGCGCGACCGGGTATCGGTGGCTGTGGGGCGCCCCTCTCATCTTCACGACGCTGAACCCGGCAGACACGCGCCACCCTGTCATGCGGCTGCTGCACTCGCCGGACCTGCCGGACGACGAGGTCGACGGTGAAGCTCCAGAGGTAGCGGCCTGGCGTCTGCTGGAAGAGGGCGAGCCTGATCTTGGCGGCAAGCTGAAAATGGTGGAGCGCGTCGCGTCTGACCCTGTTGGTCAGGCGCTGCTGTCGGATCTCATGATGAAGCTTTTCCTGAAGCATATGCTAGGCGTGGACCTCGACGTGCGCAGCGACTCCGTGGCTTCCAGTGGCAGGCCTGGAGTCTTCGGCGACGTGAAGGCATACTTCGCGCCACTGGAATCCCAGGGACGCGGCGGGCTCCACGCGCACATGAACGTCTGGGTTTGTCACCCCATGAAGGGTCGTCTGCTGGAGAAGCTGCGAACGGGGCAGAGCATGGGGCCGGCATGGCAGGAGAAGTTGTTGCGGTGGCGCAGGGAGGTCTTGGACAAAGTGGGCACGATGGAGTTCACGAGCACGGAAGAGATCACGAGACAGGTGGGCCTCGTCGGCGCGGGCGCCGAGGCGCAGCTGGCTTTCGGATATGCGCCGCCAGAGTTGGAGGAGGAGTACGCAAGATGGTGCGAGCTCAGATTGCAGGAGAGGTGCTCGCCCGAGGAGTTCGCAAAGGACCAGCTGCTGCCGCAGGCCGAGAAGGACTCGCTGATCGCGGCTCTGGCCACGAGCGCCTCCGAGGCACAGGAGCAGAGCCTTGCTGCTCGCGACCCTGGCCACGTCGGTGGCGTCGTTGGGCCTCCACAGCAGCACGCCGAGTGTGGGATCTGTCGCTGCCGTGCCCCGCGTGATTTCCTGCGCTGTCCTGCCTGCACGCCGTTGCTTGGGACGCCGGCGTCCCTGGGTGAAAGCTTCGCGCGCTGGGTGGAAGACCTGTCATGGAGCGGCTTGCCGGGGCAAGGGCTCTTTGGGAAACCTTGGCGTGAGCGTCTTGGCGTCGTCTGTCCTTGGGTGGCTCAGGACTCGAGGCCTGACGTGTCGACCGCCAAGATCTTGGTCTTGTCGTTTTTGCAGGACCGCCAGCTGTCGGACGCGGCCTTCTTGGAGATGCTGGGAGAGCTGCGGAGCCAGATCGCTTGGAGCGATCGGCCGGGTCCGCGTGGCCAGGACGCAGGGCCCTTCGTCGCGTTTCTGAAGCACTGCGTGCAGCAGCACTCCGCGGA
>PIVL01000617.1 GCA_003354145.1 Paracoccaceae bacterium | reverse complement strand
AAAGGTTAAAGGTGAAATTCCTTTCTCTTGCTGTCCCCCCTTTTTGGTTTAACTGTCGTTTTGTGCGCGGTTACCGGTTTTTCTAAATTTCACTAGTTTTCCTAGTACTTTACTTTACCTTTCTTTGTTATTCGGCTGACTTAGAATGTGTAAGGATTAAGGTAAACCTGCCTATAAGTACTTTTCGGGAAGTATTGGCAGTACAGAGCGCAGTCTCTATAAACCTGTGTTTCCCATTAGTCCAGAGGCCCCATATACCCCTTAGAGTTTAATATTTATGTCAGGTTCACCCTAAACTCGCTACTTTCGTTAACTTCTGATACCAAAATAACACCCACTCGTGGTGCGAAACGGTTAGAGTTCAGTCTCTATAACCTGTATTTCCCCTTAGTCCATAGGCCCCTTAGCGTTATATAAATATCAGGTTCATCTTCTTTAGTTCAAAGGTATAATTTTACAAAGAACGGAGCTTTTGCTTCGGTGTCACATCAGAACCACCGAGTGCATTTGTGTCGGCTCTTTTTATACAAGTTAGTGAGTTTTGAGGTCTTTTTGTTGTTAGCTTTTACATTCCTATCTAAATTACATTCTTTGGTTACTACATCGCTCACAAGTTGGATTAATGGTATCCACCTTTATTGGAGTGTGTAGCATCTCATGTTTTCTAAAATAGTTTAGTTCATTTAGCGTAAGTTTCAGTTATTTCTTTAAGGTAGAACGTTCTCTTCAGTTATATAGTTTATATTTATAGTTTCTCTCGATGTGCAAGAATGATGGTTTTAGTAATTTACTTTTGTGTGAACCTAGTGGCAGTTTCAAGCTTTGATACCGCTACAACTTAGGTTTATTTAACACAGCTCCTTAAACGTTTCTAATTTTATATTTATCGGTTATATCTCCTATTTACTTACTTGTTTTCCACTTTCCATGTCAGATCTTATAACAATAATGTACGTGTAAAAATCTTCTAGCTAAATGCTAGTAGTTCGTGCTGTTTTGATCTTTCTCAGGTTGGTTATCTTATCGTATGAGGCACGTGGTTTTATACCACGCTCGTTCTTAATACTTGGTACCTCCTGAATTTGGCACTCTCAGGGCACTGCTCTGGCCACTCCCTTGTGTATATCAAGCAACTGCTTAACAAAAACACAGGGTTCAGATTAATATCTTTATCTTTTGTGGCTAGTCTGTGACCAGTGTCATTTTGTACCTTGAACATAAACGTCGGCTGTAACTTTAACAGTCCCAAGGTAGCAAAATTCCTTGTCGTCTAAATAACGACCTGCTTTAACCATTCCACGACTAGATATCTTTACTGTATCAACTTATGGTGAAATACTAGTTGGTGTGAAGGTACTCTCAGTCTTAATACGTGACAAAAAGACCCTTTGAATCTTAATTGGTATATCTATCTCTACAGTTCTGTGTTTCTCGCTTATTTATGTCCTCTCTTCTCGCTTTGGCTTTTCTATATTATACTTT
>PIVL01000616.1 GCA_003354145.1 Paracoccaceae bacterium | reverse complement strand
CGTGCCGCCGGGGTGGAACTGACGCAGTCAAGCACGCCGCCCAAAGTTGTGATCTCTGAGTATGTCGATGTGGCGCTGGCGTTTTTCCCGGACGGGAAAGAGTCAAAGTTCGTCAATGCGGTTCTGGATCACATGGCGCATGAGGCCAAGCCCGAGGCGTTTTGACGGTATTTTTTGTGTCACTGAACAACAGCGTCGAATAAGTTTAATGGGTTAGGTTGGCTTTGCTGGTTGTTCGGCTCTTTGATGATATTGAACTTTCGGGCAATAACGGCCATTTGAGCAACCTTTATTCAGCCCGGAATTAACTGCCGAACATATTGTGTCGCGCGCGCTAACCGATGACGTTTGCCGGAAAGCCGTGAGCGGGAGGCGTGGTGCATCGCGATTGCCACAGAAAACAACGAGATCGTGTTCAGTTGAATGGTTTCGGACGCCCTTGAATTTGAATAGGCATCAAATACCTTCAACGCATTCTGTTCGCCTTGGAAATAGAGGATGCAACCAAGATCCCAGTGTTTATCGAGAATCGCCGCACCGCCGAAATCTATTAATGCCGTAAGGTCACCGTCTGCACATAGCATTTGCTTTTCGTGAAGATCCGTGTGGCAAAGGACTGCGCAGCCATCTTTCACGACATCTGAAACCCCCTGCAATCGCGCCCGAATTTCTGAGACAATGTCAGGGGCAGTTCGAAACAGTGGGTGAACATAACCGGCATCCCACGTCTGGGGCAGCGGATTCTCGAACCGCTGTTTGACGCCTTCGACCGGATTGCCTATTTGCCCCAAAACTGTAGCAAATTTGATGTGAGACGGGCTACCGAATTTTTCGACTGGCAAGTCATGCAGTGCAGCGAGAGTTTCGCCCAATTGTCGGCACGTTAAATCTGAAAAGTTGCCGCGTGCCGGATGTGTGCCATTGGCGAATGTATCCAAGCTCCAGCGTTTACCGTTCAACAAATATCCCGCATCGTCTGAACTCACCAATGTATCGACAACATGTCCACCTTTGGACGAGACCGCTTTTCGGATGAAAACATCTATTTCAGTGCGCAGAACGCGATCATCGGCGTCAACAATACGCAAGGCATAAGAACCGCACTCTGACTGCACTTTCCAAACGTGGCACGTTGCCCCTTTTTCCCAGAATTCGACTTGCTTAAGGCTCTGCCCAATGTGACCGAGAATTTTGGTTGCCGCAGCTAGTAGATCAATTTCGGTCATCTAGATATTCCTGGAAAACCCAATTGTGACAGCTGTCCATATGCTCTGCGGGCAGTCCCAACCATAAACGAGTTTCGCTATGCATGACAAAACAAATTGAGTGCGATCGCTAAAACGCAAAGTGTGGCGGGACCACCAGTCAACCGTGTGGTTTTGATTCCCGAGGACCTGTAAGTACAGGTGGGTGCCAGGTAATTAGACCAGGATCCAAACAGAGCCAGCTCCCTCGGATTTGCGTAAGGCCACTGGAATGCTACC
>PIVL01000019.1 GCA_003354145.1 Paracoccaceae bacterium | reverse complement strand
GGTATCGGGATATATATCGTCGGGTTGGCGGGCTGGAATGGCTTTGGTTTGCCCGCATCGGGATGAGCGATGAGAAATTGTCAGACATCCTGCACGATCCCCGAGTCGAGATCTTTGCCCTGATCAAAGATGGCACGGCCGAGGGGTTGTTAGAGCTTGATTACCGGATAGATGGCGAATGTGAGCTGGCCTATTTCGGCGTGACATCCGTATTGCTTGGCTCTGGCGCGGGTCGCTATCTGATGAACACGGCGATCCGGCTGGCTTGGGAAAAGCCGATTAACCGGTTTCACGTACACACCTGCACGCTGGACCACCCCGAGGCGCTTGGGTTTTATCGGCGCAGCGGTTTCACGCCCTATCGCCAGCAAATCGAGATCGAGGACGATCCGCGATTGGCTGGGAATTTACCGATGGATGCTGGGCGTCGGGTGCCGATTATTCGATAGGATCAGCCATATGTCGGGTGAAACATGCCACCCGGTGACAAGGTGAATATTTCCACACCTGTCGCCGTCACACCAACCGAATGTTCAAACTGCGCTGACAACGTTTTGTCGCGGGTTACCGCCGTCCAATCATCTGCCAACGTCTTGGTTTCAGGCCGTCCTAGATTCACCATGGGTTCAATGGTAAAGAACATACCTTCTTCAAGCACCGCACCAGTTCCGGGCCGACCGTAATGCAGCACATTGGGCGGCGCGTGAAACACACGACCCAGCCCATGACCGCAGAAATCACGCACAACACTCATCCGGTTGCTTTCAACATAGGTCTGAATGGCGTGACCGATATCACCAAAGGTATTGCCCGGCTTAACGGCTTCGATACCCTTCATCAGGGAATCATGGGTGATTTGAATCAGGCGCTCGGCCTTGCGAGGTAGTTTCCCGGCCACATACATCCGGCTGGTATCACCAAACCAACCATCGACAATCACCGTTACGTCGATGTTCAGGATGTCTCCGTCTTTAAGAATTTTACTTCCGGGAATGCCATGACACACCACATGATTGACTGAGATACAGCTGGCATGTTTGTAGCCCTTATAACCGATCGTTGCCGAAACCGCGCCCGCCGCGTCCACCATATCGGTGATCGCTTTGTCAATCGCTTCGGTCGTCTGGCCAACAGACACATGGCCCGCGATGTCATCCAGTATACGCGCGGCCAAAGCCCCCGCAGCATGCATGCCAGCGAAATCTGATGTGTCATAAATGCGAATGCCGTCTTTAGTCATACGGCCACGAAGTTCGTTTTTCACCCGAACGCTCCATCTTTGCAGGTTTGGGGCCTATTTAGTCAGCTTGGGGCAATTGTACCAGAGGGGTCAAGAAATGACGTTGATTGCCGTGCCAAGGTCAACGCCTTTTGGCGATATCACCGTATCAAAACACAACACTTCGACGCCTGCCGTCTGAGCCGTCTCAAAGGCCGTGCTATAGGTCGGGTCAATGTCGCGTGCCAAATCAAAGCGATCACAATCGGTACGCTGGATCAGGTAGAGCATCACTGCGCGATGTCCTTCGCTCACCATGGCGGAAAGTTCCCCCAAATGTTTGGTGCCTCGTTTAGTCACGCTGTCGGGGAATTCGGCCAATCCGGGTTGGCGGCTAAGAGTGACGCTTTTGACCTCAACATAGGCATCCGGCAGACCCGGTTGACTAAGCAGGAAATCAATACGGCTGTTGGTGCCATATTTCACTTCGGGCCGGACCAATCCATATTCAGCAAGTGGCGCAACCTGTTGCGCCATCAACGCGGCTCGCAAAGCGCGATTGGGTACGGATGTATCAACCCCGGTGAAATGGCCGTCTTCATGATCGACCAAACGCCAGCCGAACTTCAGCTTTTTCTTGGGATCGTCATTGGGTTCCAGCCAGATTTTCATACCCGGTTCTGCCAGACCCATCATCGAGCCCGGATTGGCACAATGGGCAATGACTTCGCGCCCATCATCCAGCGTACAATCGGCCAGAAAACGTTTATAGCGGCGGATCAGCCGCGCCGGGACAAGATCGGTTTGAAAGCGCATGATACTAGGCCTATACCTGCGATGAATGCCTTTCAAGAGAGAGCCCTGATATGTCTAACCCAACTGCTGCCATGCTTGTGATCGGCGATGAAATTCTGTCGGGTCGGACGCGCGATTCCAATATGTACCATTTGGCGGGCGAGCTGACCAAACACGGCATTGATCTGGTCGAAGTCCGCGTTGTCAGCGATGGCCCGGAAGCAATCGCCACAGCGACGCGTGCATTGTCAGATGCGTATGACAACGTATTCACCAGCGGCGGCATCGGGCCGACACATGATGACATCACAGCCGACAGCATCGCGGCAGCGTTTGGTGTACCAATAGACGTGCGCGATGATGCGCGTGCGTTATTGGCGGCGCATTATGAACGCACCGGATCAGAGCTGAACAGCGCCCGCCTACGCATGGCGCGTATCCCGGACACAGCAAAACTGATCGACAACCCGGTGTCCGTGGCGCCGGGATTTACCATTGGCAATGTGCACGTAATGGCCGGAGTGCCTGCGGTGTTTGAGACGATGGTGGCAAGCGTATTGCCAACCCTGACGGATGGCGTGCCTTTGATATCAAAAACACACAGGATAGACCGCGGCGAAGGTGACATAGCGGGGCCATTGGCCACATTGGCCGCTAACTTTGATGATCTGTCGATTGGGTCCTATCCGTTCCTGCAAAACGGAGTTTACGGCGCCAATATTGTGATACGTGGAACTGACGGCGCGCGCGTGGATGCGGCGATGGCACAATTGGCAAAAGAGTTTGATCTTTGAACCTGTCTGCGGAAAAACTATACGATGTGATTGACCGTTCCTGGCCCGCAGCAGCCAAAACACGTGTTGGGGCCTGGGCTATCCGCGAGGGACAGGGCGGCGGGCAACGGGTCTCGGCAGCGACGGCCGAACAAACGGGCGGTGACATCGACCAAGCCGAACAGGCGATGCGTGATCTGGGTCAGCAGCCGCTGTTCATGATCCGCAAGGGTGACGAAGACCTTGATCGTAGATTGGCCGCGCGTGGCTATGCCATTAAAGACCCGGTTCAGGCCTGGGCCTGTCCTGCATCCTTGCTGACAGACAAACCAATTCCCCGAGTGACGGTGTTCACGATCTGGGAACCCCTGATGATAATGAACGAAATCTGGGCGCAGGCCGGTATTGGTTCCGGGCGACTGGCGGTGATGGACCGGGCCGCAATGCCTAAAACCGGCCTTCTGGGGCGGCTTAACGAAAAACCCGGAGGAACCGCCTTTGCCGCTGTCCATCGCGGTGTGGCAATGGCTCACGCGATTGAGGTTTTACCACATCAGCAGCGCCGAGGTATGGGTGCATGGCTACTGCGCGCTGCTGCGTTTTGGGCCGTTGAACAGGGCGCGGACATCCTGAGCCTGATTAGTCTTGAAACCAACGAAGCTGCCAATGGTCTCTATGCTTCCCTCGGGATGCAGGTTGTGGGACAATATCATTATCGTATTTTGCCAACTGAAACGGATACCAAGTGAGCAATAAAAACCAACCCACCGCCCTTGACCTGCCAATGGTCGATCCGCTGCCAGACGCGACGCAAAAATATTTCGATATTTGCGTCGAAAAGCTTGGCATGGTTCCAAATGTTCTTAAGGCCAATGCCTTTGATATCGACAAGCTGAACGCTTTCACTGGCATGTATAACGACCTGATGCTGGCCCCAAGTGGTCTAAGCAAGCTTGAGCGCGAGATGATCGCAGTCGTCGTATCGTCGATCAACAGCTGCTTTTATTGCCTTGTCGCACATGGAGCCGCGGTGCGTACCTTATCGGGCAATCCAATCCTGGGCGAACAATTGGTGATGAATTATCGGGTTGCCGATCTGGACGCGAGGCAACGTGCGATGTTGGATTTTGCCGCCAAAATGACCTCTGCAAGCGCCACCATTGTTGAAGATGACCGTCAAGGCCTGCGCGATGTTGGGTTTAGTGACCGTGACATCTGGGATATCGCAAACGTCACTGGGTTCTATAACATGAGCAATCGGGTCGCCAGTGCCACAGATATGCGACCCAATGACGAGTACCATTCGCAAAACCGATGATCCGAATTGCCATCTTTTCTTTGGGCCTGACGCTAATGCCATTGATGGCGTTAGCGGTTGATCTGAGCCTGCCCAGTGGCGCGCATCAATTGTCAAACAGGGTCAGCTTGATGGATAGCTATAACCTACCCACCGGGCCGTTTGCCGATGGAAAAGTTCCGATTCGACCGCTTGAGGGGCAATTGGATCGGCAAACCTGGCGGATGGATGGATCGGCTGTTACGACGCTTCAACTGATGACGCCGCTGCGCGAACAGGTCGAGGCTGCGGGCTTCAGCTTGTTGTTTGAGTGTTGGGACGAAACCTGTGGTGGTTTTGATTTCCGCTTTGACATCGAGATCGCCCCGGCCCCGGATATGTTTGTGAATGTGCGCAATTACCGCTTTTTGTCAGCTGTTAAAGGCGGCGACGAAGCAATTAGCCTGCTGGTCAGCGTGAACCGCAACGCTGCCTATTTGCAGATAATTCAGGTTGGGCCATTGGACAGGGATGCCACCCAGATCAGGCCGGATCAGCCAAACATAGCCCCACATCAAGTGGAAATTGCTGTGCATGCAGACACCGGCCTTATTGAAATGCTTAAACAAAACGGGCATGTTGTACTGAATGATCTGGTGTTTAAGACAGGTGAAGCGCGCCTTGATGAAGGTCCGTTTGCGTCGCTGGCCCTGTTGGCTGGATATCTTGCTGAAAACCCTGCCCAACGTGTTGCGGTGGTCGGACATACCGATAGCACTGGCAGCCTGGACACAAACATAGTGTTGTCCAAACACCGCGCAGCAGCAGTGCGCGAGCGTTTGATCGACGGCTACAAGATTGATCCAAAGCGGATTCAGGCCGAAGGCATGGGGTATCTTGCGCCTATTGCATCGAACTTGTCCGCCGAAGGACGTGACGCCAATCGTCGGGTCGAGGTGATATTGCTCTCGCAGTAAAATTCGATAACGAAAACCGGTGTTCAGCGTCCAAACTGTCCGGTCAGCAAGCGCGCAACACTGCTTTGGTTCGTGGCCAAACCTAGTGTAACAACCAATCCCTCGTTACCGGCTTGCGAGCCATTATATTCAACTTTCACCGACATATGTTCTGTAAAGGCATATGAAGCTCCAGCTTTCCAGTATTCATTATCAATGAAATCGGCTTTTCCGTAGGAGGCTGTCAGGTTCAACTGTTCGTTTGCAACATAGACCAACCCGATGCGTTTGTTAAATTCGTGCGTTCTCCAGTTGTATGCCACAAAACCGTCAAGCCCCAGTTCATCAATCAACCGATACACGACGGCCAGTTTCATTTCTCCGCAACATGCGCCAGAATTATCAAAGAGATAATGTGCATAGCTGACATCAAGAAGAAATTTGTCATCAAAATTGGTGCGATACCCAAGATGTAAATCCAGTATGATCTCATCCTCTCTTCGGTAGTCCACTTTGCTGAAAAAAAGCCCCCCGTAGAACCCATTCTTGTGAAGTTCGGCATAGGCCTGAAGCGCAGGGTTACCTTTGCTTTGCGTTTTGCCATTGGAAACATAATTCGAAGTAAGGCTAACTCCGGCAAAGTAGTTGAGCTCATCAGCCTTTAGCCCGGCCCCAGCGCCGCAAAACAAAATAAGGGCGAAAATCACGCCCAAAACATTTCGCATGGAGAACCGACACCTCATATCAAGTTTTCTCTGTTGTATAACCGCGTTGCGCTGCAACGGCTAAACAAAGCGAAATTCTGACAAATTCCATTTCACTATGGTATTTTCAACGTGGTTTTTTGTCAAAACCAGCTGACGGCATTGTCCAAGTTACAAAATCTTTGCTCAAGCCACCAAAAAAAGCCCCGAACCAATTGGCGCGGGGCAGTTTGGTTGCCAAGGGAAGCAACATGTTTAGTTACCACTCAGAAGGGCCTCTGCCTGAAAACGAGTGGGCTAAAAAGTCAATGAACGCACGGACTTTTGGCTGGGTAAAGCGGCCCGGAGGGTACACTGCATAAATGCCCTGTGTCTCGACCGGCAAGGACGGCATTGCATCCTCAACCAATCCTTCTTTAAGCGCACCAGAAAACAGATAGCTGGGCAGATAAGCGATTCCAAGACCGGAAACGGCAGCGTTCAACAGAGATTGACCGTCATTGACACTTAGCCAACCAGCCGAGCGCACTTGGCGCTTTTCACCGGATGGCGCAGTAATCTTCCACATATTTCCGCTGGATTGGTTCGAGTAGTGCAGCAGTTTGTGATTGTTCAGATCATCAATTTTCTGAGGACGACCATGTTTTTCAAAATAGCCAGGGCTGGCGATCATCCGTTTGGTGGTCTCGGTCAGCTTGCGGGCCTTCAAAGTGCTGTCTTCCAGTTCTCCGATGCGAACGGCCATGTCAAAGCCTTCGGAAATCAGCTCAACAAAGCGGTTGTTCAGGACCATGTTCACGGTGATATCCGGGAAGTCTGCCAAAAACTCGCTAAGGACCGGCGACAGATGATTAACACCAAAATCAGTAGCCACACTAATACGCAACAAACCCGATGGAGCGGATTGCATCGACGTGACCAACGCGTCTGCCTCTCCTGCGTCATTCAGAACGCGACGGGCGCGGTCGTAATAGGCCAAACCAATTTCGGTCGGGCTGACACGGCGGGTTGTACGGTTCAACAGTCGGGCACCAAGGCGCGCTTCAAGGCTGGACACATGTTTAGAGACAGCAGATTTTGAAATGCCCATTTTGCGAGCCGCATCTGTAAAGCCTCCTTGGTCTACCACGTTGGCAAAGGCTTCCATTTCTGTAAGTCGGTCCATGCTCGTCGTCCTCGAATTTATTCTTTTGTTCGAGAACATGTATCGCTGCCAATCTGGGCGAGAACGGGGCGAGGATGGGATAATATCTGGGTTTTACTAAGGATCGTCCACATTGTGGAAACAAATGGACATGTGCGAAAAATGGACGTCAAATTCGGTTCTCAATGCGAGACTTCCATAATTACCCAACAAATGTAATGACCTATAGCGTCGCGGCCAACCTTGTTCCCTGGTCAATCGCCCGCTTGGCATCCAGTTCACCGGCCACATCAGCCCCACCAATCACATGCGGGGTAATCCCTTTTGCAATCAGCGCATCGGCCAATGACCGTTCAGACACCTGCCCTGCGCACAGAACAATTGTATCCGCCTCGATCAAAGTCGGGTTCTCGCGCGCCTCGCCAAACGACACCATCAGACCGCCTTCCTCGATGCGCTCATAGTTCACGCCACCGACGAAATTGACGTCCATCATCTTAAGAGAGGCGCGGTGAATCCAACCAGTCGTCTTGCCCAGACCTTTGCCGTGTTTGGTTGCCTTGCGTTGAACCAACGTCACAGCGCGCGCGGGCGCGTGTGGCTGCGGACCTTCAGGGGCCAGACCTCCGCGATGCTTGGCAGGGTCGGTCACGCCCCATTCGGCCATCCATTCAGGCAGGTTCTCGGTTGGGCTATTATCGCCGTAAACCAGATACTCGGACACATCGAACCCAATGCCACCCGCACCGATCACTGCAACTTTGTCCCCGACCGGAGCTTTGCCACGCAGCACGTCGATATAGCTCAGAACATTGGCGCCATCCTGACCCGGAATTTCCGGATCACGCGGAACGACGCCCGTGGCAATGACCACCTCGTCAAAATCCAAAAGCTCATCTGCACCGACTTCGTGGCCCAGTTTTACCTCAATACCCAAATCGGCAACCATTGCCTTATACCAGTCAACCAAACCCCAAAACTCTTCTTTGCCCGGCACCTGTTTGGCCATGTTCAGCTGGCCGCCAATCTCATCCGCTTTGTCAAATAGCGTGACCGAATGGCCCCGCTCGGCGGCGGTCAGGGCCACCGACAACCCCGCAGGGCCTGCTCCGACAATGGCCACCGTTTTTGCAGCAGCAGCCTTGTTCACCGCAAGTTCAGTTTCGTTGCAAGCCCGTGGGTTGACCAGACAGCTGGACAGCTTGCCGCCAAAGGTGTGATCCAGGCAGGCCTGATTGCACGCAATACAGGGCGCGATCTGCCAGCCTTTGCCCGCCTCTGCTTTGTTGACGAAATAGGCATCTGCCAGCATGGGCCGCGCCATCGACACCATGTCGGCGCATCCAGTAGCCAATACATCTTCGGCAACTTCCGGCGTGTTGATCCTGTTCGAGGTGATGATTGGGATCGACACTTTGCCCATCAACTTTTTCGTCACCCATGAAAACGCCGCGCGCGGCACCGACGTTGCAATCGTCGGAATGCGAGCCTCGTGCCAGCCGATGCCGGTGTTGATGATCGTTGCTCCGGCCTTTTCCACGGCCTGCGCCAGTTGCACGACTTCTTCGTGGGTCGAGCCGTTGGGAATAAGGTCGATCATTGAAAGCCGATAAATGATAATAAAATCGCTGCCCGTCGCGGCGCGTGTACGGCGCACAACTTCGACCGGCAGACGCATCCGGTTTTCATAGCTCCCGCCCCAGTCATCAGTGCGTTTATTGGTATGAGTGACAAGGAACTCGTTCAAAAGGTAACCTTCGGACCCCATAATTTCGACCCCGTCATAGCCGGCATCTTTGGCCCGCACTGCCGCCGCCGCGATATCTGCGATCTGTTTTTCGATGCCCTCTTCGTCCAGTTCGGTCGGCTGAAACAGAGAAATCGGCGATTTGATCGGGCTGGGCGCGACGCAATCGGGGTTAAAAGCATAGCGTCCGGCATGCAGAATCTGCATAGCAATTTTGCCGCCGGCCTTGTGTACGCGGTCTGTCACCACAGAATGGTTTTCAATATCTTTTTGCGTCAGCATCGCCGCAGCGCCTGCCGCAACACCGCCTTCTTTATTCGGTCCAATACCACCGGTGACCATCAAGGAAACACCACCGCGGGCGCGTTCCGCATAAAATTCGGCAACACGGTTCCAATCGCCGGTCTCTTCCAGACCGGTGTGCATTGATCCCATCAACACGCGATTTTTCAAGGTGGTGAACCCAAGGTCCAGCGGTGCCATCAAATGCGGATATTCAGCCATTGTCGTCTCCAATCAGTCGCGGCCAGACTTACGCCTGTCGCCCGATTTGTCACATAAAACGCCGCGTCATGCTATTGCGTGTCCCTACGGCATTGATAGACATGGGCCACTCTCAATCATGGTGAAGACGATGACCCCAGACGAAATCAACGCCCTGCCCTATCGTCGATGCGTCGGATTGATGCTCATCAAACCCACGGGAGAGGTATTTGTCGGTCAGCGAAACGACCGGGATTCCGATGCATGGCAAATGCCGCAAGGTGGCATTGACAAGGGCGAAGCCCCCCGGGATGCAGCCTTGCGTGAATTGTGGGAAGAGACCGGCATTACCAGCGATCTGGTCGAGATCATTGGCGAGACCAAAGGCTGGCTGGAATATGATCTGCCACATGAACTGGTGCCGCACATCTGGAAAGGCCGGTATCGCGGGCAGGAACAAAAATGGTTTCTGATGCGCTTTCTTGGTACAGACGATCAAGTGAACATTCAAACCGATCATCCTGAATTCAGTCACTGGCGCTGGCAAGATGTGGATCAACTTGTCGACAATATCGTTCCGTTCAAACGCGATGTTTATGTCCGTGTCCTGACCGAGCTTTCCCATTTGCTATAGGCGGTAGTTCAACTCTCTAGGCAAAATAGTGACATTCCCGGTCTCGTTGGCACCCATGAAATCTGTTAGTATTGGTAAATGTTCCTGCGAAATTGCCACAGAACGACAGAACAAGGATGCTGACATCCAAACGTAAATTGGCTGTTATAGGGTTATGCGCTCTGCTCATAATTGGCGCAATGCTGGCATATTTTGCGCGCGACTATATTGTCAGTCCCGAGGTCATGGCGATCCGGCTAAAGGCATTTGGTATATGGGCGCCGATGGTCGTGATTGTCCTGATGATACTGCATTGCTTTGTTCCGTTCCCGGCCGAGCTTTTGGCTTTATGCGCAGGAGCCGTTTTTGGTCTGGTCTATGGCACGCTATTGATCTGGATTGGCGCAATGATCGGTGCGATGTTGTCATTCTGGCTATCCAGAGTTGTTGGTCAGGTGGTTCTGAAACGCTGGTTGCCTGCTCAACAACACGAGACTTTGGACAGGTGGACAATAAATCAGGGCACTGTTGCGCTGCTTGTCAGTCGCCTGATTCCTGTCATCGCCTTCAATCTAATTAACTATGCGGCTGGTCTGACCAAAGTACGGCTATGGACGTTCATCTGGACCACCGGCATTGGCATTTTACCGATCACAGTCCTGTCTGTGTATCTGGGGTCTCAAATGCGCGAACTAAGCTGGTCAGCCGTATTGGCAGTCTCCGCTCTCGGTCTTGTTACAATCTGGCTGATGCATAAAATGGCCCGACAAATGGGCTGGATAGATCAATAGGCCCCCTAGTTCCGTGCGCCTGTCCACCACATCAATGATATATGCGTGTCGCCATATTTTCGCACGTCCTGCAACTCAAACCCGTCCGGCACGGCCACAGGTTTGTTCTCTTCCCAGACAATGAGCGCATTTTTGGATAGCCAACCACTGGCAACGCACCGCTCCAACGCCTTCTCGCCCAGCGCCCTGCCATAAGGCGGGTCGAGGAACACCAGATCAAACGGTTCACCTGCACAGGCCTCCAGCCGCAGCGCATCGCGGCGGATCAGCGTTGTTTGACCACCGCTTTGGGTAAGTTCTATATTCTTACGGATCAAACCACCCGCAACCCGGCCATCATCCACAAACGTGGCATGCGCTGCTCCACGCGACAATGCCTCTAGGCCCAAGGCACCTGTTCCAGCAAACAGGTCCAGCACCCGGGCGTTTGGAATCACGTCTAGATGAGCCAACACATTGAACAGGCTTTCGCGCACCCGGTCTGTGGTCGGGCGCAAATGTGCACCTGCATCGCCCTTCCCGACGGTCGCCAGATTCCGCCCCCGAAACTGACCCGAGATAATCCTCACGGGCGCAACAACGCCTTAAGATCGCTGCTGCTATCACCAACCACTGACGGGTCCGGCGATTTACCTGCTTCGATCAACCGTTTGCCAACCATATAGGCACGCGGATCGTTCATTGCATCCACTGCCAAAAGCCTGTCTCCCTGATAGTACCAAAACGATATTGACTGTCCTTCACCGCCTCGGGTGACAACCCGGTCATAGCCCGTATTCAGACCTGCAATCTGTAGTTTCACATCATACTGATCCGACCAGAACCACGGTTTTGCTACATATTCGGTTTGGGCACCCAACATGTTGGCCGCCACACATTCCGCCTGATCAATCGCATGCGGAACGCTTTCCAACCGGATGCGTGTGCCTTGATGCGGGAACGACGCACAATCTCCGGCGGCCCATATCGACGGGTCCGAGGTGCGGCCCAAACCATCAACTTCAATCCCATTGCTCAACGTCAGCCCGGCCATTTCTGCCAAACCGGTCGAGGGTGCAATGCCAACGCCGACCACCACCATATCCAGATCCAGTGTTGTACCATCCGACAACACAGCACCGCTCACCCGTCCATCGATTCCAGTCAGATGATCCAGCCCGACGCCTTCGCGAATATCAACGCCATGACTGCAATGCAGTTCCCGGAAGAAATCACTGGTTTCGGGCGCTGCGACCCTCTGCAGAATACGCTCGGCCATCTCAACCAGTGTCACATGGACGCCCAGTTTGGTCGCCACTGCCGCCGCTTCCAGCCCGATATAGCCGCCACCGACAATCAACGCGCGTGTGCCTTTGGTCGTTGCCGGGACCATCGCATCGACATGTTCTAACATGCGAACCACATGTACCCCGTCCAGATCACCGCCTATCGCGGCAGGCAGTCGTCGTGGCTCGGAACCGGTTGTAAGTGCAAGCTGATCATAGGCGATGACATCGTTGCCAACTGTCACCGTCTTGGCTGCAGGATCAATCGCGCTGACCTCGTGCCCCAACCGCATTGTAATATCCTGCTCGCGATAAAAACTCTCGGGTCGCAGGAACAACCGCTCAAGCGTCATATCACCCAGCAAATAGGCCTTGGACAACGGCGGGCGCTGATAGGGTAAAACCGGTTCGGCACCGATCAACGTGATCTGCCCGTCAAATCCTTCTTTGCGCAATTTCGCAACCAACGACGAGCCCGCCTGTCCTGCTCCGATCACAACAATGTGGCTCATCTGAGTCTTGCCTTTCGTTTTCCGCATGGCCCTTTTGGTAATGTGACCCTATATGCGCGGGAACAGAAAATGCAATTCCGCTCTGAGGTAGCTTATGACAATTTCATCTGGCGACACCCTGCCCAATGCAACACTAAGCCAACTGGGCGACCAAGGACCCGAAGCAGTATCGCTGTCGGAAAAAACCGCCGGTCGAAAAGTTGTTATCTTTGCAGTCCCCGGAGCCTATACCCCGACCTGCAGTTCGGCCCACGTGCCAAGTTTTATCCGTACCAAGGACCAATTTGATGCCAAAGGTGTGGATGAAATCATCTGTGTGTCCGTCAATGACCCCTTTGTCATGAAGGCGTGGGGCGATGCGACTGGTGCGGCTGCTGCCGGGATTACAATGTTGGCGGATGCTGACAGCAGCTTTACCACAGCGATCGGCATGAATTTTGATGCCGCCCCTGCCGGGTTTCACGCCCGATCAAAGCGCTACGCAATGCTTGTTGAAGACGGCAAAGTTTCGATCCTGAACGTCGAAGAGGCACGCGGTGTTTGCGAAACCTCTGCAGGCGAAGGGTTGCTTGACTCGATGTAAACGGTTTTGGCCTGAGCATTGGTCTTCAGGCCAGATCATCCATTTTGTTCGCCAGTTTGATGTCTAGCGGACTAAGCCCATCCACGTCGTGGGTGATTAGAACCACATCCACCGTCCGGTACACGTTCTGCCATTCCGGGTGATGGTTCCATTTTTCAGCCCAAAGCGCGACGCGGGTCATCCAGCCAAAAGCTTCGATGAAATTGCGAAATGTAAAGGTTTTGCAGATCGCATCGCGATCATCAGTCAATGCCCAACCATTTACCAGCAATGGGCCAAGTAAATCATCGCGTTCTTGATCGGTCAGTTTCATTCCTGCTCCTCAACGTGCAGCCGTTTGAATGGGCCATAGTCTGTCAAAATCTCGATCTCTTCCACAACTGCCGTTCTTTCCGCCTCAAGATACTGTGCAATCGCATTGGCAAACCCGGGATCACCCACCCAGTGCAAGCTATGCGTCTGCGTTGGCAAATAGCCGCGCGCCAGCTTATGCTCGCCCTGTGCACCGGCCTCTACCCGCGCCAATCCCTGCTCGATTGCAATGTCGATAGCGCGATAATAGCACAGCTCAAAGTGTAGGCAGGGATGATGTTCTGTACAGCCCCAATAGCGCCCATAAAGCGTTTCGCGTCCTATAAAATTCAGCGCACCTGCCACCCAACGACCATTTCGTTCCGCCAAAACCAGCACGATATCATCGCGCAGTTTCTCATGTGCCAACGTGAAAAACTGCCGTGTCAGATAGGGAGTACCCCATTTGCGCGCGCCGGTATCCTGATAGAACACCCAGAACGCATTCCAATGTTCCGGCTCTATCTGGTCGCCGGTCAAGACATGGATCGTACCGCCAAACCTATTGGCTTGCGCGCGTTCTTTACGAATATTTTTACGCTTGCGTGACGACAGGCTTGCCAGAAACTCGTCAAAATCCGCGTAGTCATGATTTAGCCAATGAAACTGTTGTGTGACTCGTGCCATCAGGCCCATCTGAGTGCCGATTTCTGCCTCGTGTTCCGTACAAAACGTGACATGCAGCGATGACACATCGTTGTTCACTGCCAATTGCACCGCGCCTTGGACAAGAGCGGATTGGCCCAGCTCTTCGTATCCGGGACGCACCAGAAACCGGCGTCCTGTGGCAGGCGTATGCGGAACGGCGATCTGTAGTTTTGGGTAATAATCCCTTCCAGCCCGTTCAAAGGCGTGGGCCCAATTATGGTCGAAAATATACTCTCCCTGGGAATGGGATTTCGCATATAGCGGCGTGCAGGCGATTAACAGGCCGTCTTTGTAGGCTGCCAGATATTGCGGCTGCCAACCCGTTCGTGGTCCGACTGACCCGCTGTTCTCAAGCGCCAGCAAAAATCGGTGCGTGGTAAACGGGTCGTTGGCGCGGCCCCCGTCGGCAACTTCAGGACAGGCACAGGCATCCCAATCCTCTGGCGCAATTTGCGACAGCGATCCAAGTACTTGAATTTCGATCTGCGCCTCGTCCATTTACCCCTCGGTCCTGACTGTTATCTGCGATCAGTCAGCTGTGGTTCAACCAGGCATAGCCGCCAGATAGCCCTCAAAGGTCACATTGTCAGCAAAACGGCGCGCTTTGTCTTCTTGTTGAGTTGATTTGATGGTCCAGCTTAGCACAGGCACGCCGGACGCGCGCAATTCGGACACGCGGGAACGTTCCAGATCTTCGACCTCGTGGCTGATAAAGCTGGCACCACTGCTATCAAAATCCGGGATTTCACGCAGTCGATCGCAAGTTGCTGCAGACAATGGCCAGTCCTCTGGGGGATAGCTTTCAGTGACCAGACCACAGGGAATATGCGAAGCAAGTTCGACCATTTTGGCCACGCTGTGCGGATTGAACGACATGACTGCCACCGGCCCGTCATACCCTTTTAAGGCAGCAACTGTTGCAGCCTCAAGCACGCCGATATCTGGCCCCATGCCGCCATCCTGATCTTTAAGTTCAATCAGCAACGGCACCTGCCCATCCACCAATTCCAGAATCTCGGGCAAGGTCGGAATTGTCTCACCATCGCCCGAAGACAGCGCGATTCTCTTGGCCTCGGCTGCACTGCGCAACCGGATCGGACCGCGTTGCCCGGTCAGGCGGGTCATGTCGTAATCATGAAACACCAAGGCTTGCCCGTCGGCTGACAGCTGCAGATCAATTTCGATGCCATAGCCAGCCTCAATTGCCGCAGAAATAGCCGCCCGGCTGTTTTCCGGGCGGTTTTGAGCGATGTCATGTAATGCCCGATGCGCTATCGGTGCGGACAGAAATTCCGCAGGCAAGGCTTTAGTCATTGGTTCTGTGTCATCGGATTTGGAAAATGCCTTCGATTTCGACGGCGACGCCAAATGGCAAAGACGCGGCAGATACGGCAGAGCGCGCATGGCGGCCCTTATCCCCCAGAACCTCTACAAGAAAATCCGAGCAACCGTTGACTACTTGTGGTTGTTGACCGAAATCAGCCGTTGAATTGACGAACGCCGTCAGTTTGACCACGCGCACCAACCGTTCCAGATCACCGTCACAGGCCGAACGGACTTGTGCCAGCAAGTTGATCGCACAGCGTTTCGCCGCAGCAGCGCCCTGATCAACATCCATCGTGTCGCCCAGTTTGCCAACAATCAAACCGTTATCATCATTTGAAATTTGACCCGAAATATAGACGATATCTCCGACTTGAACTGCGGGTACATAATTGGCCGCGGGGGCCGGTGCATCTGGAAGGGTGATCCCCAAGTCTGCCAGTTTAGCTTCGGTACTCATGGTGTTTGCATCCTTTGAATTAAGATTTGCCCGGACGCTATCCGGGATGCTAGTCCGCGAAAAGTCATTTCTTAGCCACGGAAGGCTTTGTTAAAGTAATCTGCCATTGGTTTAATCAGGAACGACATCGGAGACCGATCATCCGTGCGGATGAATGTCTCGACCGGCATCCCTGGAATAAGCACAGTATCCTCAGGTAGTTTATCCATTTCGCCGTCGTTCAAGGCGACCTCGACGCGATAATATGAACCCTGACTATTGGTATCCTCAAACGCATCTGCTGAAACCTGCATAACCGTGCCAAACAATTCCGGGGTTAGACGTTGATCTAGCGCGGAAAACCGCAATGTCACGGATTGACCGACAAAAATCTTATCGATGTGAATTGTCTCAACCCGCGCTGCAATGACCAAAGGCCGGTCCTGAGGGATCAGATACAATACCGGATCCGCAGGTCGAATGACCGAGCGCGGCGTGTGGATCTGCATTCCATAAACAATACCCGATACCGGGGCTGAAATATCCAGCCTTTCCAGCTGCTCGATCAGAGAACGGCTCTGCTCAGCCAATTCCAGTTCGCGATATTGTAAGTCACGCAGACGCGAAATCGCATCTTCGCGCCGAGCAGTCCCCAATCTCAGGATTTCTATGTCGATTTCGGTGATTCGACCCTCGGCCTCTGCCTCGTTGGCGATCAGCTCGCCCAGGGTACCATCCAAATTCGCTGCGGCACGTTTCAAGGCAAGCACAGTAGCGGCCTGCGCCAATCCCTTGTCCAATAGCGTTTGCTGGCCGGTCAACTCTTTCTGAATGAGCTGAATTTGAAGCGACATCGATATTTTCTGTGCGCCAATCCCTTCAATCTGATTTCTGATCTGGCCGCGGCGTTTTTCCAGTTGCTCAGTTTCTCGGGCAAATGATTCCCTGCGTGCATCAAACAGCCGACGCTGACCATCGACCATATCAACTACATCGTCACTCTCTGCCGCAGCCTGCAGCAAAACGTCGTCAAACTTCAATTCGGACGAGTCGTCTCGTTCCGCCTCAAGTCGTCCACGCCGGGACATCAACTCGTACAACTGCCCTTCGGTGATCAGCAATTTCGATTGCAGCAAATTGGAATCTAGCCGGATCAAGATCTGGCCTTGTTCTACCAGATCGCCTTCTTTAACCTGAATATCCTCGACCACCCCGCCATCCGGATGCTGAACGATCTGGCGGTTCTGGTCTACCTCAATGCGACCAGTGGCAATGATTGCCCCGGAAATATTGGTTTTGACCGCCCATGTTCCAAATCCGCCCACCAATATAAGCAGGCCCAGAACACCAAATGTAAGCGGGATTCGCGCGGACCATCTGTCATCGCTCATTGGACACCTCCCGCAGCTGGATTTTTCTGAATCTCCTGATGATTACTCACCATTTCGCGCAGAACTTTGTCTTTTGGACCAAAGGCGGTGCAGGTTCCATTGTCGAGTACCAACAGGGTGTCACATTCCTGGATGGCGGCCGGGCGATGTGCCATAATGAGAATTGAGCGGCCATCTTCCTTGAGCGCACGGATCGCCTGATTAAGCGCCATAGACCCAACATTATCCAGATTTGAGTTGGGTTCGTCCAGGATTACAATGACCGGATCGTCATACATGGCTCGCGCCAGCCCAATCCGCTGCATCTGCCCCCCAGACAGCTTGCCTCCGCTCACGGCGACCTGAGTATCATACCCATTCGGCAAATTGACGATCATTTCATGTGCAGCAGCTTTCTTCGCCGCAGCCACCACCTTTTCGCTGTCCGGGCTATTCGACAAGCGCGCGATATTTTGGGCTATCGTTCCTCCAAAAAGCTGCACCCTTTGCGGCAAATAGCCAATGTGCTGTCCCAATACCGAAGGCGCGTATTGATCCAGAGATGCATTGTCCAGTCGGATGGAGCCACCTGCAGGCCGCCACACTCCGGTAAGAGCTCGTGCAAGCGTCGATTTACCAGAACCCGACGTGCCAATGACACCCACAGCCTGACCAGGTTTGATCGCAAACGTAAGAGCTTTTAATGCGGCGCGTGTGTCCCCCGGAGGGACGACGGTCAATGCTTGAATGTCCAGTTTCGCTTTTGGTATTGGCAAACCCATACGATTTGGTTCAGGCGGCACCCGTTCCAGCAACTCGGCGAGGTTGGACCACCCTTTGGAAGCCCGCTGCACCAAAGCCCATTGGCCAATCACCAGTTCAATCGGTGCCAATGCACGACCCAAAAGGATCGAGGCCGCGATCATGGCGCCAGGGGTTATTTGGTTCAACAGCACCAGGTAAGCACCCAAGCCAAGCATCGCAGACTGCAAGAGCAGGCGCAGTGTTTTGGTCAATGAGGTAAACGTACCGCCAATATCATTGGCGCGTATGGTTTCATGCAACGATGTGTCCCGACCGTCTTTCCAACGGCCAAAGGCCGCCTCGCGCATCCCCATGCTTTGGACCAACTCGGCTTCGTTGCGGATTTCATCGGACAATATCATCGACTGATGTGTAAACGCATTGGCCTGCAGCAACGGCTTGCGCGACATCAGTTGGTTAATCAACGTAATGACAACCAGAAGCACACCGCCAGCCACGGCCAACATTCCCAGCCAAGGATGGAAAAGCGTGATCCCGGCAAGAAATATCGGCGTCCAGGGCATATCGAAAAAAGCCATCAACACAGGCGAAGAAATCAAACGTTGCACCGATTCCAGATCGGCCAGCCCGGTTTGGGCCTTGGCGTCAGGACCAAGTGCAGACCTGCGCACCACAGCATCAAACACCCGCCTATCCAGTGTAGCCTGAAAACGCGCGCCAACCCG
Organism: Paracoccaceae bacterium; assembly: GCA_003354145.1. Taxonomy (GTDB): domain Bacteria; phylum Pseudomonadota; class Alphaproteobacteria; order Rhodobacterales; family Rhodobacteraceae; genus NORP181. Next base: position 8,287 of record PIVL01000019.1, on the reverse strand, counting down.
CGCCATGATTCGACCACGCGAATAGTCCAAAATTCCCATTGTTCCGTACAAAAAAACCACCAGCAGTGACAGCGCTACCAAGGTTTCCTCAGACCGGCTGCCCAGTACCCGGTCATAGACCTGAAGCATATACAGTGGGCCTGTCAGCATCAACATATTGGCGAAAAAGCTAAATATGGCCACTGCCCAATACAATGACCGACTTTGACGCCTTGCGCTGATAAGTTCTTCGCGACCAGGTTTGTTCATCATTTAGACACCAACATTGTTCAGGACATTGTCCCATATTTAGACCAGGCTTACGGCATAATCTTACCTATTTGAAACATGCTCTATTTCAATACTCTTACATTTTATATAAGTGACGACTGTTGATCTGGGAACTTCAGCCAAACGGGCCAGGTATCCAATCGAATCTGAAAAAGAACTGGGCTGTTGGAAACTATTTTTATGCGATTGGCAATGCGTCCTCTGTTATTACTAAGCGCTTTTGCGCTTATTGGCCTGACCGCTTGTACAAACCCTACGGCTGAACAACGCGCGTCGGGCGAACCGTTTGATCCCAACGAACAATCCAACCGAAAGATGCACCAGTTCAACCTTGCTGTTGACAAAAAATTGTTTCGACCCGCATCAACGGGGTACACGTCAGTCATTCCCGATCCGTTCATTGATAGCGTCGGTACATTCACCGACAACCTGTCAATGCCACGTGTCATGGTAAACGGGCTGCTGCAGGGCGATTTGAAAACTGCCGGGATTGCCCTTAGCCGGTTTGCAATCAACACCACAATTGGCTTTGGCGGCCTTGCCGACGCTGCGACAGATTTTGGAATTCCTTGGGCCGACGCCGATTTTGGTCAGACTTTGCATGTCTGGGGTTTCAAAGAAGGCGCCTATCTGGAGTTACCCTTTTTTGGACCATCAAACGAGCGTGATGCAATCGGGATGGTCATGGATTTGCTGACCAATCCGCTAAGCTATTATGTTCACAACCCGGTCAAGTTTGGCGCCGTTTTCGAGGTTGTGGATCGCATGGGAGACAGGGGACGTTATGCGGCCACCGTGGATTCCATTTTGTATGAAAGTGCAGACGGTTACGCGCAGGCACGATTAATTTACCTGCAAAATCGGCGATTTGAACTGGCAGGGTCGGGTGATGATGCTTATTTTGATCCATACACCGACCCTTACACAGACCCGTACGAGGACCCCTATGCCGAGTAACTATTTCAATCGTCGTTTCATCCTGACATCCGCTGCCGCCGGGCTTGGGCTGTCTTTGACGCCTTTGCCCGCGCTGGCGCTAACCGAATCCAGCGCAACCGCATTGGTGACCAAGATGGTCGGGGACATCAACACGACCATAGCTTCGGGCAAGTCCGAAGCTGCGATGATTCGTGATTTCGAAAAACTGTTCAGCGAATATGCTGATACACCAATCATGGCACGCTATGCTTTGGGCGTCGACGCTCGGCAGGCCAGCAAGTCGCAGATGCGATCCTTTATCAAGGCGTTTCAGGGCTACATCGCACGCAAATACGGCAAACGGTTCCGCGAATTTATTGGTGGGCGAATCGAAGTCGTATCTGCACGCAAAATCAAGGCCGGATACGAGGTGAAATGCACCGCATTTCTAAAGGGCGAAGCACCGTTCGAGGTGACGTTTCTGGTGTCTGACAAATCCGGCAAGGACAAGTTTTTCAACATGTTCATCGAAGGTGTGAATCTTTTGCTGACAGAACGCACAGAAGTTGGCGCAATGCTGGATCGTCGCGGTGGCGATATCAACGCAATGATCGGTGATCTGCAAAAGTTGAGCTGAGTAGTTGTAAGATAAGCAACATTCCGTTGCCGATGTCAGAACCAGGCTGACGGCCTGGAACCGTTATCGAGACTTACCGAATATTCCCTTCAACGCATCCAGAATAGTCTTGTTTTGCCGGTCCCGGCGCGACCGTTTTGGAGTTGGGTTGCGCGCCTTGGGTGCGCGCATCGGCAACGCCACTGGCTGTAGCCCTTCGTGTACACGTACCATGGTTTCGCGCCATATCTCAGCTGGCAGCCCACCACCCGTAACACCCGTCAATGGCGTATTGTCGTCATAACCCATCCAGACTCCGGCCACATATTCAGCTGTGAACCCGACAAACCAGGCATCACGCGCCGCCTGTGTGGTGCCGGTTTTACCTGCCACCTGCCAGTTAGGTATGGCAGCCCGTCGACCTGATCCCTCAGAGACAACTTTTTCCATCATCCAGATAAGCTGTTCCGCTGCTGGCACCTGAATGACCCGCTCACCGATTCCGGTTTCTACTGATATCAGCGGCTCGGAATCGCCAAGCAGTTTCAATTCAACCAATCCATAAGGTGCTACTGACGACCCCCCATTCAGAATGCCCGCATAGGCACCGGTCATATCAATCAACGTGCTTTCGGACGCGCCCAGCGCCAATGCCGGGCCGTCCGCAAGATCACCCTCGATCCCAAAATCGGCAGCCACCTGACGCACCAGATCGCGGCCCACTGCTTCGGATACTTTAACAGCCGGGATATTAAGCGAGTCGCGCAAAGCGCGGGCAAGCGTGACCTTGCCGTAATGTTTATGGGTATAGTTGTTAGGACACCACTGACCTGATCCGGGGATGTTCCAGCACGTGGGCTCATCCACAACAGTATCAAGCGGGGAATATCCAAGCTCAAGTGCTGTGGCATACACAAACGGTTTGAACGCCGACCCCGTCTGGCGCTTCGCTTGTATGGCCCGATTGAACGCACCACTCACTTTGGTTTGCCGACCACCAACCATGGCCCGCACGGCACCGTCCGCAGACATCACAACAATTGCCGCCTGCGCCTTAGAGCCCTCGCGCACCTTTTCGCTGAACACATAGATCATCGCCTCTTCGGCCGCTTTTTGCAGCCTTGGGTCCATCGTGGTGCGAATAATCACGTCTTCGCTCGTATTGCGGGTGAAATACTCAGGTCCGCTGGACATCACCCAGTCGGCAAAATAGCCGCCAGCTCGGGCCGCTGCTGCGGATGACAATACTGCCGGATGCGCCAAGGCTTCTTGTGCCTCTTGTTGGGTCAGATACCCCTGATCCAGCATCAACCCGACGATAACCCCAGCCCGGTTTTGAGCACGTGTAAGACTGTTGGTCGGTGCAAACCGGGTAGGTGCCACCAACAACCCGGCCAGCATCGCCGCCTCTGCCGGACTTACATTTGAAGCTGACTTGCCAAAATAGCGCTGACTGGCAGCCTCAAAGCCTCGCGCGCCGGCCCCAAGAAACACCCTGTTCATATAGATCGTCAGGATTTCGTCCTTGGTGTATTTCAGCTCCATCGCCAGTGCATATACTGCCTCTTCGGCCTTTCGGCTCAGCGATCCACGACGGCATTTGTCTTCATATTCGGATTCACTGAGGCCATCTGACGGATCAAATGGCTCTCCCAGGCACAACAACTTGGCAGTCTGCTGGGTGATGGTCGAACCCCCGTGCCCGGACAAAGGACCGCGCCCTTCGCTCAGGTTGATGCGTACCGCGCTGGCCACGCCTCTGGGGCTTACCCCGAAATGACGATAGAACCGTTTGTCTTCGGTGGCGATAATGGCGTTTTTAACAAAAGGCGACACACTGTTCGTGGTGACCACCCCACCAAATTGATCGCCCCGCCAGGCAAACACATCGCCATTACGATCTAACAAAGTCACAGAGCCCTTGGCCCGCCCATCTAGCTGCGCGCCGACATCAGGCAGTTGTATGTATTGATACCCGACGAGGACCGCCAACAGCAGAAACGCAACCAAACCAACGCGCCACGTCACCCACCAGATGATCCCCAGCACCCACATCACTACCGCCCGCAGCGCGCGGCGAATTGGGCCCCGAGCACGACTTTTACCACGCGACGATTTCCGCTTGCGTGATTTGGTTCGTGTTTTTGAGGCCGTCTTGGTGGATTTGCGCTTTGGCTTGGCCGCAGCAGAGCGGCCCGGATAGCGTTTATCAGCCACCAAAGGCGGTTTTTTACGTGGTGGTTTTGCCATGTTCAGCCCTGCCCGGCCTTAATTGTTTGCAGCACACTACCTTGCTCGGTTCATTTTGTAGAGAGGGTGCAATCAATTGCTGTGACTTTATTGCCTGCCTAAATACTAGGCGCTTTGCCAAGTATGTGCAAAAAATGTGCGTTTCTCTGGATCCAACAGCGGATTCTCGACGGGAATCGTTCCCATGTCCAACAGATACAGGTTTTTCTGCTCGTCATACCGCACGGATAGACTGCCAACTGAAGGGGACAGAGGTGAAACTAATCATTGCGACGATCAAACCGTTCAAACTCGACGAGGTTCGCGAAGCGCTGACCGAAGCCGGAGTTCGCGGCATGATGGTGACAGAAATCAAGGGCTTTGGATCACAATCCGGCCACACCGAAATTTACCGTGGCGCTGAATACGCCGTGAATTTCGTACCGAAAATCAAATTGGAAATCGTTGTGAACGATGATGTGGTCGACGCGATCGTGGAAACCATCACTAAAACCGCCCAGACCGGCAAGATCGGCGACGGCAAGGTTTTTGTATTGGACGTCCAACAGGCGATCCGCGTTCGCACCGGCGAAACAGGCGAAGACGCGATTTAATCCGCGACTGACCAAAGAAAGAGAAAACAATGAACAACATATTTAAAACTTTGGGTCTGTCCGCAGCGACGTACATGATGACCCTTCCTGCCACGGCGCAGGAAACGACTGCCGAACCGGCTGAAGTCATTGTCGAAACGATGGATAAGGGCGATGTCGCCTGGATGATGATTTCCACCATTCTGGTTCTGTTTATGATCCTACCGGGTTTGGCGCTGTTTTACGGCGGCCTGGTACGTTCCAAGAACATGCTGTCGGTGTTGATGCAGTGTACACTGATCACTGCCGTCGTGATGGTGATCTGGGTCGTCTATGGCTATTCATTCGCCTTTGGTGGCGGAACCGGCCCATTCTGGGGCGGCCTTGGGAAACTGTTCCTCGTCGGCGTAACGCCAGATACAATGATCGGTACCTTCACCGAAGGCGTTGTGATCCCGGAATACATCTTTATCGCATTCCAGATGACATTTGCGGCCATTACACCAGCGTTGATCGTTGGAGCCTTTGCTGAGCGCATCAAATTCAAAGCTGTACTGGCTTTCGTGGTTCTGTGGGTGACATTCGCCTACTTCCCAATTGCCCACATGGTTTGGGATGGCGCTGGCTATATCTTTAACATGGGTGCTCTGGACTTTGCTGGTGGTACAGTTGTTCACATCAACGCCGGCATCGCAGCCCTTTGTGGGTGCATCATGGTTGGCAAGCGCAGAGGCTTTGGCAAAGACAACATGGCCCCACACTCGATGACGCTGACGCTGGTTGGTGCCGCGATGCTGTGGGTTGGCTGGTTTGGCTTCAATGCCGGTTCCAACCTGGAAGCCAATGGCGGCGCAACTCTGGCAGTGATCAACACCTTCACTGCAACAGCGGGCGCAATCATCGCATGGTCCGCAATCGAAGCCATCGCACGCGGCAAGGCGTCGATGCTGGGTGCAGCATCCGGCATGGTTACAGGTCTGGTTGCTGTCACACCGGCGGCAGGGTCCATCGGGCCGGTTGGCGCGATTGTACTGGGCGCGATTGCCTCGTTGGTCTGTTACTACTTTGTGACCACAGTGAAGAACAAGTTCGGCTATGACGACAGCCTGGACGTGTTCGGCATCCACGGTGTTGGCGGTATCGTCGGCGCGGTTGGCACCGGTATCTTCACTGCTGGCAGCCTTGGCGGCCTAGGTTACGCCGACGATGTTACGATGATGGGTCAGACATGGATCCAGATCAAAGCGGTCATCATCACCATCATCTGGTGTGGCGTTGTATCGATCATCCTGTTCAAGCTGGTTGATATTCTCTTTGGCCTACGGGTTGACGAGGAATCCGAAAGCGTCGGCCTTGACCAATCCTCACATGGTGAAGCGGCCTATCACAGCTGATACCAGCAACATTTAAGTTAGAGTGCCCGGGCGAATTCGTCCGGGCATGTGCTTTTTCAATTTCTTTTCCGGCCGATGCCAAATCGTGATATCTGATTCCCAACAATTGGAGACAGAGGATGTCCAACCCTAACGCTGCGCAACAAGATTTTTGGAGTACCACCCAAGGCCAAAGGTGGATCGAACACGAGGACGCGCTGGATGCTGCTGCGGCGGGAATTCTGGACCGGCTGCTCGAAAAGATCGACATAAATCGCGGCGAACACGTGTTGGATGTTGGCTGCGGCACTGGGGCATGCACGCGTGCAATCGCTGTTGCGGTGGGTGACGAGGGGCAAGTAACGGGGCTTGATATATCCCAACCTCTGCTGGATCGCGCACGGTTCAAATCAATCGAGGCCGGGATTGCAAACGCCGATTTTGTTTTGAGCGACGCACAGACTCATCCATTTGAAGCCAACACCTATGATGCGATTTTTTCCCGGTTTGGAGTCATGTTTTTTGCTGATCCTGTCGCTGCCTTCAGGAATTTGGCGAGCGGTCTAAAACCAAATGGCAGGATGATCTTTGCCGCATGGGCTGCAGTTTCAGAAAACCCGTGGTTCCTGATTGCCCGCGACGCCGCCGTTGCGCGCCTGGGAAAACCGTCACCTGCTGACCCGAACGCGCCCGGTCCTGTGGCATTTCAGGATGCTGAGCGTGTGATAAAACTGATGACCAGTGCCGGTCTAAAAGATGTTCGATGTGAGACCGAAATAGTACAGATGACGCCGCTTGGAACTGCAGAAGATGCTGCAAATCTTGTCAGCAAGATCGGACCCGCAATGCGGATCATAAAGGAATTGGAAGGGGATGAGGCGGATCAGGTGGCGATAAACTCCGCAATCACCACAGCGTTCAAGGACTATGAAACCGAAAATGGTCTACGCGTTAAATCCACCATCAACTTCTTTTCAGCAACGCGCGCCTGATCAATCACGTGCTTGGTCAGAGCGAGGTGGTGTGCCGTCAATCATTTTCAAGCTGGTTGAAACTCTATTAACAAACCAGAGCCCGGGCATTCGCGCCCGGGCCTTTTTGTGTTTATGGTTCGCGTGACAGAGCTAATTTTGGATTCAAATGGGCCGCACCGCAATTATCGTTACCGGCCTGCCAGCCAGTGGAAAAACCTCGGTTGCGCGGGCTTTGGCGGCATCGTTGAATATCGCCCTTTTTGACAAGGATGACTTTCTTGAGCGTCTGTATGAAGAGCATAAGATTTCCAACTGGGACGCGCGCAAGCGTTTGAGCCGGAAAAGTGATCAAGATTTTCAGATCTCCGCAACGCAGGCGGGTACCTCAATTCTGGTTTCGCATTGGCGACCCAACAACGCGGCGACAGATTCGGGAACACCAACCGATTGGGTAAAGACTGCATTTGAGAATGTCGTGGAGGTTTTTTGCGAATGTCGCCCGACAATAGCAACGCAGCGTTTCCTGGCACGCCAAAGGCATCCGGGTCATTTGGATAGTCAAAGAGACCCCGCACAACTCGCACAACAAATGTTGTCATTGTCGGATGGTTATCCGCTAAGGCTTGGGCCGGTCGTGCAGGTCAACACAGAGCATGCCGTCAACATCGAAAACGTTCTGACCCGGCTTGCGTCCCTCTACGAAGACATGGACTGAATTCAGCCGTCTTTTTTCAAATGCGGGAAGTCACCTGCTGCGATGTATTCTTCTTCTGCGGCGCTAGACACACGCCCCAACTGGGCGTTGCGATGGGGGTGCCGACCAAAGGCTGCTATGATATTGGTCACCCTCTCATGTTGGCCTCGCAGCCCGGGGCCGAATTCGCTTAGAGCATCTGGCATTTTTGTAATAATTTTTTCGATAAATCCGCCGATCTCACGCATGCGGTGCAAATGGTCCGGGCCTTCGCAATGACTTATGGAGACAACAAAGAATGCCATCTCCCATGGCTCCAGCTGATCAACATCGCCGTTTTCAATTCCCTCAAGCGCCAACCGCGCAGCTTTGATATCCTGCGCGTAGGCCCCCGGCGTATCGCGCCATAAGGATCGTGGAAATTGATCAAGCACGATAAGCAACGCCAGACGCCCTCGCGGAGTATCCGCCCAATGATCCAGGCACCCGGTGGCAGCGGCCAATGTGAGATCGGCAAACCGATCAATGATCGCAGCGTCCATACCACCCTGCATGCGTTCATCCCAGAATGCCCCATGCGTTTCCATAGCATTTTCGTGCCCGCTGTCCGGAAACCAAAA
>PIVL01000615.1 GCA_003354145.1 Paracoccaceae bacterium | reverse complement strand
GCGGAGCGACGGCTGACCGAGCGAGTGGCGGCCGAGCTGATGGGGTTGAGCGAACGGCAGGTGCGCCGGCTCTACCGGTCCTACAGGCATCACGGCGCGGAGGGTTTGAGGTCAGGCCATCGCGGCAAGCCGAGTAACCGACGGCTGGCTGAACAGACCAAGCAACGGGCGCTCGAGCTCGTTCTCGAGCGCTACGGCGACTTCGGGCCAACCCTGGCCCACGAGAAGCTGACCGAGTTGCACGGGCTCACGCTATCGGTTGAAACGCTGCGCGGCTGGATGATCGCTGAGGGCATCTGGGTGCCGCGCGCAACACGAGCGCGGCGCAGCTATCAGCCCCGCAGCCGACGAGCGTGCTTGGGGGAGCTGATTCAGATCGACGGCTGTGATCATCGCTGGTTCGAAGAGCGTGGTCCGGCATGCACGCTGTTGGTCTACGTTGACGACGCCACCAGCAGCATCATGGAGCTGCACTTCGCCGAGTCCGAGTCCACGTTCGATTACTTCGAGGCCACGCGTCGCTACATCGAAAGTCATGGCAAGCCGATGGCTTTGTACAGCGACCGCCACAGCGTCTTTCACATTGCGGAAAAGCCTCGCAGCGGCCGGGGCGAAGGCCTCTCGCAGTTCGGCCGTGCACTCGGCGAGATCAACATCGACATCATCTGCGCCAACAGTGCTGAGGCCAAGGGGCGTGTCGAGCGTGCGCATCTAACGCTCCAGGACCGACTGGTAAAGGAGCTACGGCTGCGAGGCCTGTCGAGCATGGAAACTGCCGAGCCGTACCTGAGTGAGTTCAAGGAAGACTACAACAAGCGCTTCTCGCGGCCGGCCAAGAACCGCCATGACGCGCACCGTCCACTCAGCCCAGGTGAAGACCTCGGTGAGATCTTCACGCTCCAGGAAGAGCGACGCATCACCAAGAACCTGACAGTGAACTACAAGCGTGGCGTGTACTTGATTGAAGATGCAGAAGAGACCCGACGGCTACGAGGTGCCACCGCGACGGTACACGAGCGCGAAGACGGCTCGGTGGTGATCAAGTGCGCGCAAGAAACCCTCAGCTACCGAGTGCACCACAAGGAGACGGCACGAATCAGTCAGGGCAGCATCGTTGAGAACAAGCGCCTCGGCGCCGCGTTCGAGTGGATCGCGGCTCAACAACGGCAACGAGACGCCGAGAAACTGGCCAACCCCAAGGTCAGCTTACGAGAGAAGAAGAGAATTCGAGCTGCGGCGCAGGCCGAGTGAATCGCCCTGCTCTGCCTTGGCGCCGCCGGCTCAATAGGACATTTCTACTTTGGAGAGATTAGGACATCTCTACTTGGGTTCGACATGGCCTGTGCACGGTGATTGGCTCGCGGAGGGCGTCGGTTAAAATCCCTACCGGGCCTGTTTCTACGAGGCCCCCCTGGCCAAGGCTCACTAGGACCGCGCGGTGCTCTCGCGAATGGTGCGCCAACGGATCGGAACGAGAAGATGACCGT
>PIVL01000614.1 GCA_003354145.1 Paracoccaceae bacterium | reverse complement strand
CCACAGCCGTTTTCCAGGTCATCAGGTTGGCGAGCGCCCCGGCGTGGTCTTCATCCATATCCGGGTGGAATCGCAGGCCACCTTTCATCGGGCCACGGGCCATGTTGTGCTGCACGCGGTAACCCTCGTAGGACTGCAATTCGCCGTCGTCGCCTTCAATGGCGATTCCGACTTTGACGGTTCGGTGCGGGGTCAGCAGGATCGTGCGAACCTTGTCCGACAGGCCAAGTACATCGGCGGCTTTATTGAAATAGAAATGGCTTTCAGCGAGCATGTTTTTTCCACCTTCTTCTATGTATTTTGTTGGCGGATGCCGTGTGTCACGGCATCCAATGATCAAATGTTGGACGGGTCGGTAATGAAGAACGAATTGTGTGCACGCGACAACATACCACCGGCTAAGGTGCGTGCATCAAAGCCATTCTGCATCAGCATTCGGGTTGCGTAATAGGCGCGCTGACCCGAACGGCAGACGATTTGAATCGGCTTGTCACGCGGCAATTCATCAAGCCGACCTCGCAACTGTCCCAGAGGAATGTTGAGAGCGCCTTGGATGTTCTCGACGGCGAGTTCAAACGGTTCACGCACGTCGAGGATCAAGCCGTCCTCCATCTCGTCCCAGTGGCTGATCGGCATGTCACCCTTGGTTATGTCAACTGCAACCATGCCTGCGAAATTGACCGGATCCTTGGCACTGCCGAACTGTGGCGCATAGCAAAGCTCGGATTCTTCGAGATCATAGATCGTGGCACCCATCTGCAATAGGGCTGCAAGCGCACTGATCCGCTTGTCCACGCCAACTTCGCCCAACGCCTGTGCGCCGAGAAGGCGGCCATTGGACTTGCGGAACAAGACTTTCAACGCGATAGGCTTGGCTCCGGGATAGTAGCCAGCGTGCGAATTCGGGTAGAGATAGATTTTTTCATAATCGTCGTCGCCAAGACGCTTCATCGTCTTCTCGCTGGCACCGGTCCACGCGGCGGTTCCATCAAACAAGCCGATAATGGCCGTGCCTTGCGTCCCCCGGAACCGGGAATCGCGGTCGGCAATCACGTCGGCCACGATGCGACCTTGCCTGTTGGCCGGACCAGCCAGCGCAATAAGGGCCCATTCACCAGTCACAAAATCCTTGACCTCGACCGCATCGCCGACCGCAAAAATATCCGGATCGCTGGTCAGCATCTGATCGTCGGTGCGGATTCCACCACGGTCACCTATTTCTAGGCCAGCCGCCTTTGCAAGGACTGTATCCGGGCGCACGCCAATGCCGAGGACCACGATGTCTGCCGGATACATCGTTCCCGACTTGGTGTAAGCCTCAAGCGAACCGTCGGCTGCCTGCTTGAATTCTGCAGCACCGTCTTCAAGGACGATTTTTATTCCCTTTTGCTCCAAATAGCCTTCAGCGAGGCGCGCCATCTCCCGGTCCATCGGGCCCAGGATCTGGTCACCCATCTCAAGGATCGTCACCTCAAAGCCGCGATGGGC
>PIVL01000289.1 GCA_003354145.1 Paracoccaceae bacterium | reverse complement strand
AGCCTGAACCAGAGCCTTTCGTGTTGATACGCCTTTCAGCGCGGCTTGAACAACTGGCTGCTGCACGAAGCTTTCAAGCGGCGTAGTGCTGCTGTCAGGTGCGGTTTTCAGGCGCTCGGCAAACGCCCGTGGCGTTTCGGAACCCAGTGCTGAATGGGGTCAGTTTGTGTTGTAGCCCTCGGCCCAATCACGGATTTACAGCACGGGCATGAGAGAGGTTGCGGAACATAGTTTCGTTGAACAGTTCATCTCGCATCCGTCCGCTAAAGCTTTCGACAAATCCGTTTTGCGTTGCCAATCCCGGTGGGAAACGCGAGACATAGGTGGTCCTAGTTATTCGACCAGTAAGCAGCCAATTTAAGGTCGATCAGGGTTTCAACTAGGCTGCTGATCTCATTGGTTTCATTTTTCAATCCCAGCGCGTGTTTCCGAACCGGTTTCAAATGCATTGAGGTAAATGCACTCATATTTTAGGGATGTTTGGTGCGAAAGCTGCCGACGCGGTTCTCAACCTTATCGATGCACTGGACGACGAGTCGAAATCAGTTCGCGTGGCGGCGGTGCTTTCCCTCAGGAGAATCGGCCCTGCAGCCAAGGCAGCCATACCCGCGTTGACGGCCATGACCGAAGAACCCCTGATCGGTCGTCGCGCTAAAAAGGCGATCAAGGAAATCGCCGGTGAATAATCACTCGCGGTTACAATTCAAAGGTCGGCGAAGGGCTCTCGGTCGCCATTGACGGACTGTTTTCAGCCTTCGAGGATTGAATGGCTGCTTAGCGGAAATTGAGTTTGCAAGTTTGCACCCGCAGAGAAAATCAGCAATCCGCCTTTTCTACAATTCTTTCTTACACACAGCGAAGTCTGCGTTCCCCATCATTGGTTATTAACACGAGAACTTGAAAGGCTCGGAGTCGGGGTGAACCCCCGTTGAAGCGGCTCTGGGGGAGAACGAAAGCATGTTCTCATTGCTCCATTTGTGTGTAGCTGTCACATCCCGTCAGGTAGTATGGCTGTTTCTTGAACAGTTCCGGATCGCTGTATTCTCCGAACCCTTTGTCAATCCGGTTCTTGTCAATGGGCTTCACGAACCGCCACGTTTTGCCTTCTGTTTGACGTGTATCTTGAGATGTATACGTGCCGAATCGGTGTTGTAATAACCGTCCTTGGTGTCGTCCCACGTAAGCGAATCAACTTCTGCATCGGTGATAAATCTGGTCTCTTTCATCTGTTGGTTCTTCCCAATATCCGCAATTTTTCCGCATGAATGCGGCTGTCAGTTTCAATTCTATTCCTTTCTGTAACTGCCCTGGATTCCATAGTATTCAATATAAACATATGGTGGCTTAAATAAATTGCCATAAACTGTCTATTGCTTACTGCACAATTTGATCATTTGATAAAAAATTGAAATGTGCCATTATGCTTGCAAATAAAACGAGTTTTGGGGGACATCTATGGCACATGGCCAGACGGCATCCGGTATCGTTGCAGGGCGACTGACTGCAGACGAGATTGCGACCAACTTCAGCGACCTTCACCCGGCGCATGCACCGCACGAGGCATCCGTCGCGGCGGACAGATGTTATTTCTGCTATGATGCACCTTGCGTGACAGCATGTCCTACAGAGATTGATATTCCGCTATTTTTGCGTCAAATCCAGTCGGGTCAGCCCGAAAGTGCTGCGCGCACCATTTTTGACCAGAACATTCTTGGCGGCATGTGCGCACGTGTTTGCCCGACAGAGACGCTCTGCCAAGAGGCTTGCGTTCGTGAAACCGCCGAAGGCAAGCCAGTCGAGATTGGTCGTTTACAGCGCTATGCAACAGACGCGCTGATGGCAACGGGTCAGCACCCTTACGTGCGGGCTGCACCAACTGGAAAAACTGTGGTCGTTGTCGGGGCAGGACCGGCCGGGCTGGCCTGTGCGCATCGATTGGCGGTTCTTGGACATGAAGTTGTAGTTCACGAAGCTAAATCGAAGTCTGGTGGATTAAACGAATTTGGTATTGCTGCCTATAAAGCCACCAATGATTTCGCTCGGTTAGAAGTAGAATGGTTGCTGGAAATTGGCGGCATCACAATTCAAAACAACTCGGCATTTGGATCTGACATCGGGCTATCAGATCTGCAAAACCAATATGACGCGGTGTTTTTTTCTATTGGTCTTGGTGGTGTAAATAGTCTGCACGCTGAAGGTGTCGATTTGAACGGTGTCCATCACGCTGTAGATTTTATCGAAGGTGTTCGTCAGTCAGATGACTTGAACGAACTGCCAATTGGGCGAGATGTGGTGGTAATTGGTGGCGGCATGACAGCGGTAGATGCGGCTGTTAAAGCCAAACTTCTCGGTGCACAAAATGTAACGATCGCCTATCGCCGCGGTCAGGACGCGATGGGTGCCAGCCGGTTTGAGCAGGATCTGGCGACGTCACGTGGGGTACGTATCATGTCGCTTGTTCAGCCGATATCGGTTCTGGGCGAAGGGGCGAGTGACGAAATTGAGCTTGGCTATACACGTAGTGAAAACGGCAAATTGGTCGCAACAGGCGAAACTGTTAGGGTTTCTGCGGATCAGGTCTTTATGGCCATCGGTCAAACGCTGGACGGCGCGCCACCTGAGCTGACAATCGAAGCGGGAAAAATCGCTGTAACCGGGGCTGGACGTACGTCAATGTCGGGGATCTGGGCCGGGGGTGATTGTGCATCAGGTGGTGATGATCTGACGGTAACGGCGGTCGCAGAAGGGCGCGATGCGGCTATGGATATTCATGAAATTTTGATCGGGTAAGCGTGGGTTTTCACCCACCCTACACCCAAGGAGGCTAATGATGGCTGATTTGACAAGCGACTTTCTGGGCATTTCCTCGCCAAACCCGTTCTGGCTCGCATCTGCACCGCCAACCGACAAAGAATACAACGTGCGTCGCGCGTTTGAGGCCGGTTGGGGTGGGGTGGTCTGGAAAACCCTTGGGTCCGAAGGCCCGCCTGTGGTTAACGTAAACGGCCCGCGATATGGCGCGATTTATGGGGCAGACCGGCGGTTGCTTGGGCTGAACAATATCGAGCTGATCACCGATCGTCCGCTTGAGACCAACCTGGAAGAGATCGCGCGCGTCAAAGCGGACTATCCGGACCGTGCGATTATCGTATCCTTGATGGTTCCCTGCGAAGAGCAGGCATGGAAAGACATTCTGCCACGCGTGTCCGAAACAGGTGCGGATGGCATTGAGCTTAATTTTGGCTGCCCACACGGCATGTCGGAACGAGGCATGGGCGCAGCAGTCGGGCAGGTGCCGGAATATATCGAAATGGTCACCCGCTGGTGCAAGCAGTATTACGACAAGCCGGTGATTGTTAAACTAACGCCAAACATCACCGATGTCCGCAAACCCGCTCAGGCTGCCAAGAATGGTGGTGCGGACGCGGTTTCTTTGATCAACACGATCAATTCGATTACATCCGTTAACCTTGACCTGATGTGCCCCGAGCCAACAATTGATGGCAAAGGCAGCCATGGTGGGTATTGCGGCCCGGCGGTAAAACCAATCGCAATGAACATGGTTGCCGAGATCGCCCGCGACCCGGAAACCGATGATTTGCCGATCTCTGGAATAGGTGGAATTACAAATTGGCGCGATGCTGCGGAATTCATGTCGCTGGGCTGCGGGAATGTGCAGGTTTGTACGGCTGCGATGACCTATGGTTTTAAGATCGTTGAGGAAATGTGCTCGGGCCTGTCTCAGTGGATGGATGAAAAGGGCTATGATAATGTATCCGATTTTGTCGGACGCGCCGTGCCAAACGTTACTGACTGGAAGTATCTGAACCTGAACTACATTGCCAAAGCAAAGATCGATCAAGACGAATGTATCAAATGCGGTCGTTGTTATGCGGTCTGTGAGGACACCTCACATCAAGCTATTTCGATGGGCGAAGGACGGGTGTTTGAAGTGATTGATGAAGAATGCGTCGCCTGCAATCTTTGCGTCGATGTCTGCCCGGTCGAAAATTGTATTTCGATGGTTGAAATGGCGGCGGGGTCAATTGATCCGCGTACCGGCAAGGTGGTGCAAGACGACTATGCCAACTGGACCACACATCCGAATAATCCCGGTGCGGTGGCGGCCGAATAAAGCAAACGCGCCTTTGGCGCGTGCCGCTGGCAGAAGTATTTCAAACGAGAAGAAATTAGGGGGTCAGCAACCGGCGATAAAGCGTGTCGACAAAATCGGGCGCGCCTTCAAAGGGGTCTTCGTCGCCAAGAACCGCGCGGATCTGCACGTCAAAATCGGCGTAATGCTGGGTCAGTGACCATATGGAAAACAGCAAATGGTAAGGGTGGACAGAGGCAATTTTCCCGGCCGTGATCCAGCTTTGAATCACAGCAGTTTTGTCATCGACCAAATTTTTGAGATCCATCGACAAGGCGGCGTGAATGCGAGGCGCGCCTTGCACGATTTCATTGGCAAACAGTCGGCTTTCACGCGGAAAATCGCGGCTCATTTGCAGTTTTCGGTGCACATAGCCCATGATTTCCTGCATCGGATCGCCGTCAGGGTTAAGATCGCGCAGGGGACTTAGCCAGTTGTCCATAAGTTCTGTCAAGAGCGCGCCGTGCATCGCCTCTTTGGAGGGGAAATAATAAAGCAGGTTTGGTTTGCTCAATCCCGCAGCACTTGCAATTTGATCAACGGTCGCTCCGCGAAACCCTTGGGCGGAAAACACGTCTAACGCGGCGTCAAGAATGGCCGCGCGGTTTTTTTGCTGAATGCGGGTAGGGCGGGCTGCGGGCATTTGTCCCAAATTGTTGTTTCTGCGGTTGGTCGGGCGGCATTTTCTTGACTGCCCACCCCGCCGTGATAGCCTTGGTTT
Source organism: Paracoccaceae bacterium (assembly GCA_003354145.1). Taxonomy (GTDB): domain Bacteria; phylum Pseudomonadota; class Alphaproteobacteria; order Rhodobacterales; family Rhodobacteraceae; genus NORP181. The sequence continues at coordinate 1,155 of PIVL01000289.1, read as the reverse complement.
GACCAGTTGGTCAAATCATTCGAAGAAATGCGAAATATTTCGCAGTGGGGGATAACATTATGGCGGCACCGGCACAGAACCTAAAGATCAATGGGGAACGGCTTTGGGATAGCCTGATGGAGATGGCCAAAATTGGACCAGGCATTGCTGGCGGCAACAATCGCCAAACCGTCACGGATGAAGATGGCGAAGGGCGCACGCTGTTTCAGAACTGGTGTCAGGCTGCCGGATGCACCATGGGGCTGGACCAGATGGGCAACATGTTTGCGCGACGCGAAGGCACCGACCCGGACGCTTTGCCGGTTTATGTCGGATCACATCTGGATACGCAGCCAACGGGTGGTAAATATGATGGCGTTCTGGGGGTTCTTGGCGGACTCGAGATTATTCGCAGCCTGAACGACATGGACATCAAGACCCGTCATCCGATTGTGGTGACCAATTTCACCAATGAAGAGGGTACCCGATATGCGCCTGCGATGCTGGCCTCGGGTGTTTTTGCGGGCATCCACACGCAGGAATGGGCCTATGACATTGAGGACGCAGTCGGCAAGAAGTTCGGTGACGAGCTTAAACGGATCGGCTGGCGTGGCGAAGAAGAAGTCGGCGCGCGCAAGATGCGGGCGTTTTTTGAGCTGCATATCGAGCAGGGTCCGATCCTTGAGGCCGAGGGCAAATCGGTGGGGGTTGTCACGCATGGACAGGGGTTATCCTGGACGCAAGTGACTGTAACAGGGCGAGATTCTCATACCGGGTCTACCCCGATGCCGATGCGTAAAAATGCTGGTTTGGGGATGGCACGCATACTGGAAAAGGTCGACGAAATCGCCTGGTCCCATGCGCCAGACGCTGTTGGCGCGGCTGGGCACATCGATGTTTTCCCCAATTCTCGCAATGTGATACCGGGCAAGGTTGTTTTTACAGTTGATTTTCGCTCGCCCGAACTGGCGGTGATCAAGGACATGGAGGCAAGGCTGCGTGTCGAGGGTCAAAAGATTGCCGACGACATGGGAATTGAAGTTGAGTTTGAAAAAGTTGGCGGGTTTGATCCGGTGTCATTCGATGAAGGCTGCGTGTCTGCAGTGCGCAATGCGGCGGAACGGTTGGGGTATTCCCATCGTAATTTGATTTCCGGGGCCGGACATGATGCCTGCT
>PIVL01000288.1 GCA_003354145.1 Paracoccaceae bacterium | reverse complement strand
ATCGCTTTGGGCAGGTGTTTTTCCCCGTTCTTCAAGACGCGCTTCGACAGCCTCAAAGCGGCGGATGAATTTTGCGTTGGTGCGACGCAACGCAGCCTCGGGGTCAACGCCCAAATGGCGGCCAAGATTGGCGATGACGAACAGCAAGTCACCCAACTCATCCTCGACCTCATCCAGGCTAAGCGTGTCGCGTGCCTCGGCCAGTTCATTGGCCTCTTCGGTAATCTTATCCAGAACGCCTGAGATATCCGGCCAGTCAAACCCAACCCGTGCGGCGCGTTTTTGCAGTTTCAACGCTCGCAAAAGGGCCGGCAGATTGGCGGCAACCCCATCAAGCGTGCCTTTTTGTGCCTGATTGGCGCGCTCGGCCGCCTTGATCGCCTCCCAGTCCGCGGTTTGTTGTTCCGCACTTTTGTCACGCGATTCGTTGCCAAAAACATGCGGATGACGCGCCACCATCTTGTCCGAGATCGCCCGCACAACCGACTGAAAACTGAAGTGCCCGGCTTCTTCACCCATTTGGGTGTGATAGACCGATTGAAGCAGCAAATCGCCCAGCTCACCTTCAAGCTCGCTCCAAGATTTGCGCTCAATCGCATCAGCAACTTCGTAAGCTTCTTCAATGGTATAGGGCGCGATGCTGGCGAAATCCTGTTCGATATCCCAAGGACAACCGGTGTCGGGTTCGCGCAAGCGGCGCATGATTTCCAATAACCGTTCAATTCCGGCCTCAGGGTCGTGGATCAGGGTACTTTCAGGCATTGCGGCGGCTTTCATTCCGGTGTCTGATGCATCAGTCATCACTATGCTTCAGGAGTCCAGCCCATGCCCATCGTTAACCGCATTGCCGAATTTGCAGCCGATATGACCACTTGGCGGCAGTATCTGCACACGATCCCCGAATTGGGCCTGAATTGCCCACAGACGGCTGCCTTTGTTGCCGAGCGTTTGCGCGAATTTGGCGTTGATGAGATACATGAAGGTATTGCCGAAACCGGGTTGGTTGCGATTATCAACGGGAGAAGCCCAGGGCCGACCATCGGGTTGCGCGCAGACATGGACGCGCTGCCGATTCCCGAAGAAACCGGGCTGGACTATGCCAGTACCAATCCCGGCAAGATGCATGCATGTGGCCATGATGGACATACAACGATGCTGTTGGGCGCGGCGCGGTATCTGGCGGAAACGCGGAATTTCTCTGGCCGTGTAGCGCTTATTTTCCAACCCGCAGAAGAGTCCGGAGGTGGTGGCGAAGTGATGGTGAACGAAGGCATCATGGAGCGGTTTGACATCAGTCAGGTCTATGCGCTGCACAATTATCCCGGTGGAGATGTTGGCGGGTTTTACACGTCTCCCGGCGCATTGATGGCTGCTGTGGATACGTTTCATGTGCATATTCAGGGCCTTGGCGGACATGGAGCAATGCCACATGAAGCACGTGATCCAGTGATGGCCGCCTGTGGGATTGCGCAGGCGATTCAAACGATTGTCAGCCGCAACCATTATGCACTGGATGATCTGGTAGTGTCGGTGACGCAAATTCACACCGGAACTGTGGATAATGTTATTCCGGATACCGCCTATATCAACGGCACGGTGCGCACCTTTGACCCCAAGGTACAGGCCATGGTCCAAGAGCGCATGGCGGCAATTGTGGCTGGTCAGGCCGCAAGCTATGGCGTCACAGCGGAGTTGAAGTACGAGGTCGGCTATCCGGCGACGATCAACGACGCGGCAAAATCGCAATTTGCGGTTGATGTCGCGGGCGAAGTGGTAGGCGAGGCGCTTGTCGTGCCCGATGCAGGACGCGAAATGGGCGCCGAGGATTTTTCTTATATGTTGAACGCACGTCCGGGGGCGTATTTGTTTTTGGGGCAGGGCGAAAGCGCCGGGCTGCATCATCCAAAATACAATTTTAACGATGATATTGCACCAATCGGAGCGTCGTTCTTTGCGCGTCTGGTTGAACGGGCACAACCGGCAACGCAGGAGGGTTGAGGCATGGCACTGGAAGATGCGGCTGAAAAGGTAGATGAGGCGATTACACGCGCCGGTCTGAAAGGGCTGGGGGCCGAAATTACTTTTGGTGGTATTACGTCGTTTTTGCGCCGTCGCTATACCAAGGATCTGACTAGCGTTGATATCGCGGTAACTGGCGTGCCGTTTGATCAGGCTACAACCAATCGACCCGGTACACGGTTGGGACCAAGGGCGCTGCGCGAAGCAAGTGCGCTGCAGGTGTTTGATCCGCCCTACGGTTGGCCGTTTGATCCGCTAAGCGAGCTGGCGATCGTGGATTATGGCGACGTGGCTTATGATTATGCAAAGATTTCCGAATTTCCAGCGGCATTGACCAAGCATATCCGCGGAATTTTGCAGGCGGATGTGGCCTCGGTTGTATTAGGGGGCGATCACTATATCAGCTTTCCGATTCTCAAGGCTTATGCTGAAAAATACGGGCCAATGTCGCTGCTACAGTTCGATGCGCATTCCGACACCTGGGTTGATGATGATCCGGACAGGATTGATCACGGTACTATGTTTTATAAGGCCGTTAAAATGGGTCTGGTGGATCCGGCGCGGTCTGTTCAGGTCGGCATTCGCACGGTTAACCCGGATACTTTGGGCGTCAATATTATCGATGCGCGTGAGGTGCACGAAGCAGGGCCGGTGGCAACAGCGCAAAAGATCAAATCTATCTTGGGCGACAATCCGACTTATCTGACTTTCGATATTGATGGGCTTGATCCTGCCTATGCACCTGGTACCGGTACGCCTGTCTGGGGTGGGTTAACTTCGGCTCAGGCCTCAATCATGTTGCGCGATCTGGCGGGGATCAACATCAAGGGCGGTGATATCGTCGAAGTATCGCCACCGTTTGATACCACCGGGGCGACGGCCATTGCCGGGGCGCATATTGCGATGGAAATCATCTGTTTACTGGGATGGAATATGCGGGCATGAGTGACAAGAACCAACCGATAAGCGGCAATGATCTGGCGCGTTTTTCCGGGCCCAATACGTTTATGCGATTGCCTTCGGCTACCGCGCTTGATGGGCTGGACGTGGCGATTTTGGGGGTTCCGATGGATATCGGCACCTCTTGGCGTTCTGGCACCCGATTTGGGCCGAAACAGATCAGGGCAGAAAGCGCAATGTTGCGGCCTTATAATTTGCAAACCGGGGCGGCTCCATTTGACAGTTTGCAGATGGCAGATATTGGCGATTTGGCGATCAATACGTTTTCGCTAAGTGATAGTATTCGCATTATTACAGAGAGTTACGATGCGATCCTTAAGCATGATGTCATTCCCGTGGCTATGGGGGGGGATCATTCGATTACGTTGCCAATCCTGCGAGCAATTGCGGCGCGTCACGGTCCTGTGGCGCTGGTGCATGTGGACGCCCATGCAGATGTGAACGACGAGATGTTTGGCGAACGTGAAACCCACGGCACGGTATTTCGCCGCGCCTATGAAGAGGGGCTGATAAGCCCTTCTAAAACCTATCAGATTGGCCTGCGCGGGACTGGGTATGCGGCCAGTGATTTTACCGAAGCGCAGAGTTGGGGTTTTAAGCAATATCAGGCGCATGAGTTGTGGTTTCAAAGCCTTACATCGTTGGGCGAGCAAATCCGCGACGAGATCGGTGAAGGTCCGGTTTATGTAACGTATGACATCGATTCACTTGATCCGGCCTATGCGCCGGGGACCGGAACACCGGAAATTGGTGGGCTGACGACGCCACAGGCGATGCAGTTGATCCGGGCATTGAACGGGCTGAACATTGTGGGCTGTGATCTTGTAGAGGTTTCGCCACCTTATGATCCGTCCGGCAATACGGCGCTGACCGGGGCGAATTTGTTGTATGAATTGCTATGTGTGTTGCCGGGCGTGATACGGCGCTAAATTCTTTGCCTCCGGCGGGGATATTTTGACCAAAATGAATGTAGGGCGTAAGTATATGATTTTATGGATTTGTCTGGCTGTTGTTGTCGGGGTTCTGGGTTATGTGCGTTTAGCACCCAGTGACGTGTCGCGCTGGCATGTGGCGCCGCAGGTGACTGCGGACAAGAATTTCAAAGCCGGGGTTACGCGTCTGGTTGAGACCGGGCCAGACGGATTGGAACGCTTTGACAATCTGGCGCGTGAAACGGCAAGAACAATTGTTTTGGCGGGTAGTGTCGATGGAGGAATGGTAACATATGTTACCCGATCCAAAGTGTTCGGATTTCCAGATTACACCACGGTGCAACAGGACGATGATCAGTTGGAAATCTATGCGCGATTGCGTTTTGGCCGGTCAGATTCTGGCGTTAATCGTGCCCGAGTCGACCGATGGTTGGATGCTTTGCAGGCGCGATGACAGGCAGCCCTCTTGGGTTTCACGCCACATTGGGACGTTTAGTGACATCTGGCATTGCGCCATGAACATGCGCCCATCGACCTGCAGGCAGATGGTTTCGCCTAATTCGACGCGAGAGCCGGATTTGTCGGTGCAATAGCAGTCGATGACTTTGCCCTTTGGGGTGACAATATCGGCCAGTACCGGATTGGCCAAGATCAAGAATAGTGGAATCAATTGTTTCATAACCCCAGTATAACACGGTCTGGCCCTTGACCAAATGCCTGCTATGCCACACACCGCGCATATGGTTCCCGAAGAACGATTAGAGCAGATTATCCAGAGGTTTCAATATCTCGAAGCGGCAATGGCGGAGGGTGCCAGTGGCGGTGATATTGCTGTGCTGGCCAAGGAATATTCCGATCTACGCCCGGTGGTCGAACAGATCGGGACCTATCGCACCTTGCTTGGCGATCTGGAAGAGGCCGAGCTGATGCTGGTCGACCCGGAAATGAAAGAGTTGGCCGAGGAAGAGTTGCCCGTTCTCAAAGCGCGCCTGCCTGAGGCAGAGCACGAATTGCAACTGACGTTGTTACCCAAAGACGCGGCGGATGCGCGCCCTGCAATGCTGGAAATCCGGCCCGGGACTGGCGGCGATGAGGCGGCGTTGTTCGCGGGTGATCTTTTGCGGATGTATCAGCGCTATGCCGAAGCGCGCGGCTGGAAATTTGATGTTCTTGAGGAACAAGTCACCGAGTTGGGCGGCATCAAAGAGGTGGTCGTTCATGTCAAAGGTGTTAACGTTTTTGCCCGGTTGAAATATGAAAGCGGTGTGCACCGGGTGCAACGGGTGCCAACCACGGAAAGTGGCGGGCGTATTCATACGTCTGCAGCCACTGTGGCAGTGCTGCCCGAAGCTGAAGATGTTGACATTCAAATCAACCAAAACGATTTGCGCATTGATACGATGCGGGCGTCTGGGTCCGGTGGGCAGCATGTGAACACCACGGATTCTGCGGTGCGTATTATCCATATTCCCAGCGGAATTATGGTCACCAGTTCCGAAAAGTCCCAACATCGCAACCGAGAGATTGCCATGCAGGTGCTGAAAACCCGGCTTTTTGATCTGGAACGGCAGCGGGCTGACGATGAACGATCTGCAGATCGTGCAGCACAGGTGGGCAGCGGTGACCGTTCGGAACGCATCCGCACGTATAACTTTCCTCAAGGGCGGATGACGGATCACCGCATCAACTTGACCTTGTACAAGCTGGATCAGATCATGGGCGGCGATCTGGACGAAGTAATTGACGCGCTAACGGCAGATGATCAGGCCAGGATGCTGGCCGAGATGGGCACATGACGGCCGCACAGGCCATGGTCGCAGCAACGGCCCGCCTGCGGGCGGCCGGGGTGCCTGATCCGGCGCGTGACGCCCGCGTTTTGTTGGCCCACGCGGCGCGTATTGAAGCATCGCGCGTCACACTGATCGCACCAGAAGAACTCACTTTTGATATTGCTGATCGGTATGAGCAGTTGATTGCATTGCGTGCTGTGCGAGTGCCGGTGTCGCACTTGCTGGGAGAGCGCGAGTTTTACGGCCGCCGTTTCAAGGTAAGCGGCGATGTGCTGGACCCGCGCCCCGAGACAGAAACGTTGATTGAGGCTGCGTTGGCGCTGCCGTTTGAACGTGTG
>PIVL01000613.1 GCA_003354145.1 Paracoccaceae bacterium | reverse complement strand
ATTTACGGCGCCGGCGGCTCGCTCATCCGCCATGCCATCTTCCTCCCACCTACATGCATTGCACTTAGGGCAGTGATCCAACGTAGCATACTCCCCCTCGAACAGAACACATCCGCCAGGCTTTTTCCGCGCCTCATCACCAGGACAAACGTCCACAACATGGAACGGCAGATCGAAGTCCTTATATCGAGACATGGTCTCCTTGAAGGAGGCGGGTAAATCGGCAAACGTGCGGGGATGATTAGTCTTCAAAATATTGAGGAGATCTCCAAATGAGGTCTGCGACATATTGTTATCGAGATTCCATTCGAGGATGTCGATGAGAGTTTCTGAAGCGCTCGCTTCTCGGCCATCTTTCGCGGTACACTGCGACAGCGCCCCACTCATGCTGTAAGAATGCTGTCACGAATACATGCGAAACATGTTCGGGACATCATTATGACGTCGTTTGTAGATATTAGTGTGTGCAGTTTGAACACACCTTCTCTAGAACTTCCATCTTCTTGGCTAACTCAGCCAGAATGGAAATTCGGAAAGGGTCGTCGTCCGGGAGGACATCCGGGTACATGGCGGCGGCATCGGCGTCTTCGTGCATAATATTCTGGTCCACCACATTTCCGTCCATGTCAATCTCCTCATCGTCCTCCTCATCATCATCATCATCAACCTCAGCGGATTCAGATCGACTCCCCGCCAAGGGCACACGGATGGCTTCTTCCGGGATCACGGTAGGCGGCAACATTTGCTTGAACATCCTTCGATGCCGTGTTCTTGTTGATTTCGATACCATAATTCCTTTTTGGTGACATGCCCCACAGTCGCACAACATCCGTTGCGGATTGCCGTCGTCCTCTTTCGTACCGCTGGTCAAAACATACATGCACGGTCAGCACATTGATACATGCGAAACACGTGCGGAATATATGCCAAATGTGTTGTGAAAATGTTCGGGATATGTTTGTGTACACGCAGAGCGGCAGGGTGATTTCACATGTCTCACCCTGGAGGATCTCCGCCCACACCCAAGTCCGCCTCGCCCCTGGCTGACGGCACCTCATCCGTATCCACGGAAATGGCCACGTCGGCGGTAGTGGGGCGTGGTACACGCCGCAATTTCTTGTAGATCTTGCGGCGGGGCGGCGGCTCAGGCGGCTCGGTGGTATAACTGAAATTTGCCGGTGCCCCATGGAAGCCCGTAACCATACAATCATCCACCCATTCAATGAGGTCGTAGAAAACGTGGACCATCGCAGCCAGCGTCATGACCCCGTCCGTTGCCTCACATCGAAAAACCTTGCCCGCGAACCGCACCTCCAAGAACGGGTCGTCGGAAATGGATGTATAGGAGGGCTCAGGCATCTGGTCCACCAAGTCACCAACAAGTATCGATTCCCAAGGGTCATGGTAGGCTTTGCGAAATTCCACGGTACATCCTCGCACAAGATTTCGAAGTCCATTGTCATACGGCTCGGTCTGGGCGTGTGGCATAGGCGTGTCGT
>PIVL01000612.1 GCA_003354145.1 Paracoccaceae bacterium | reverse complement strand
GACCAGGCGAGCTTCGTGGACGTGTGGATCGCGGCGAGCGGTGCCAAGAGGCATACTGGAGCGAGGCGGCGGTGCTGGCGGTGTGCGGCAACGCGAGGGGCGTGCTGTTCGCCGGGGACATGGAGCAGCGGCTGGTGGACCCCTCCATGCACGAGAGCGGCGACATGCGCGAGACGCTGCGGACGTACTTCGAGCCGACGCTGAAGAGGGACCGCACCGCGCACGGCGTGATCGAGGGCTGCGCGGCCGCGCAGACGCGGCTGACTGTGACGCAGCGCTTCGGCGACGCCATCCTGGCGGCACGGCACGCGCTGTGCCCGTCGCTCCGCCGCATCGAGCAGGGGGCGGACGCGCCGGCGAGCCGCGGCATTCTGCTGAAGATGACCGAGAAGGGCGAGTACGAGAGGAGTCGCTCGACGACCCAGCACCTGAAGCAGCGGGCGCTGCCGTGCATGGGCATGCTGCTGTCGACGGCGCTCGCGGTGGCCGCGCTGCGGAAGAAGCACCGCAGCGTGTGCGTGATGTGCGTGTACCGATCGACGGCCGCCGTGGTCGAGGAGTTCCTCCGCGGCGCGGACGAGCTGGTGTCGGAGCACCGGGGAAGCAGCGAGGGCGCCGGCACCCTGCGCGAGCTGGTGGAGCAGGGCGGCGTGAAGACGATCAGGGTGTGCCGCGGCGTGACCGTGGAGGCCGCGGTGCTGCTGGTGCACAGGCGGGAGAGCGCCGACCGCGAGGCGCACGGGCTCTGGGCGACGGACGTGGCGATCCGGAACGTCGCGATGACGCGGGCCTCGCAGGAGCTGGTGCTCGTCGCGGACGACGCCGTGATCGGGAGCAGTCGCCTGCACGACGGGAAGCCGATGCCGGGACTGGGCGTCGCGGAGCGGTTCTTCTGGACGCGCGTCGTGCCGGCGAACGAGATCTTCGCGGGCGACATGCCGGCGAGGCCGCCCACCGAGAGGCAGCACGACCACGTCACGGAGGCGGGGCAGCAGCTGCTGAAGGCGCTCGGGCGGCGGGAGCCAGAGGAGCGGCAGGCACGATGGTGGGCGCTCTACGAGCGGTCGGTGAGCGCGAACGCGGAGGAGCAGCCGCGCTCGATGACCCAGCGCCTCGCAGAGGTCACGCAGCGCAAGCAGCTCGCGGACGCCGCGCTGAAGGCGATGCGGCGTCGTCAGCGCCGGCCCGTGGTGCCGGCCGGGCAGGCGTCGGACGCGCTGCAGGGGCTCGTGGACGGCTTCAACCAGCGCGCCGAGGCACAGCTCACGAAGAGGCGCGCGCACGAGCACGGCGGCGAGAGCCCGGTGCCGGTGAGCGCGGAGGAGCGGGCGTGGATCCTGACGCGCGGCGACGCGCTGCTGCCCGCGGTGCACTGGACGCTCGGCGCGTCGCGCCCGCGCGCGGCAACGAAGGCGCAGCACCTCTCGCACCTCGTGTCGGTGCCGTTCATCAACACCGCGGAGGAGGACGAGTCGTACCCCGAGCACTTCTTCGTGACGCGACTGGC
>PIVL01000611.1 GCA_003354145.1 Paracoccaceae bacterium | reverse complement strand
AGCGGGTTATAGTCACCTGACAGGCGGTACAGTAGCGCGGCCTGCGGAATAGTGGTGAAATCCCAGCTTTGATCGGGCGCGCGTTCGGGCAGGGTATGTGGCTTTGGCTGTGCACCGTTGGGTCCACCAAAACCTCCGTTGCCGCGCGCAAAAGACGTGCCCGACAGGGTGGCGTACATATCGCCGGTATCCTTGTCGACCAGATCACGCTCTGTGAAAATCAGCGCACCCTTGCCATCGCCCTTGTCCAGGACTTCGGTGACCCGCGTGGTTGCGATCAGCGTGGCCGCAGACGGCAAAGGCTTGTGAATGATAATGCCTTGTTCACCATGTAGGATTTTCTTCCACTCGATGCCAGTACCCGGATCGCGCGCCCAGAACCCTGGAGTGGCCAAAACCGCGGCCATAGTCGGCACCGCCTGAAACTCCATCTCTTCAAAGACATAAGGCAATTGGCGCGTGTCCAGCGGATCTTGGGCGACACCGATGCCAAGCGCATAGATGGTTGAATCCTTGACCGAATAGGTGTGTTCGACCTCTTCAAAAGGCCAGTTCATGATTTTGTCGTATGTGAATGACATTGCGTTTCGTTCCTTTAGACTGGATCCCAGTTAAATATTTCGGGACTGCGTTCAAGCGGGTACATTGCGCTTTCCAACGCCGGAAAGGCATGATTCAATACGGTTTCCGGCGTCCAGCCTTCGGCTTTTTGCATGCCGCGCAGGGGGCGCGACTGGCCCATCAGGAAAATCTCGTTCGAGCGCACGCACATTACTTGCCCGGTGATGTGCTGGGCTGCATCGCTTGCCAGCGCCACAACCGGAGGGGCAATTTTTGCTGCGGTCATTGTCTTCATGCGTTCCACGCGCACACGGTCTGCTTCGCTGTTCACCGGGATTGTGCCGACAAGGCGGCTCCAGGCAAACGGGCCAATGGCGTTCGAGGTCACGTTATAGCGGGCCATGTCCAGCGCAATGCATTTGGACAGCGCCACAATGCCGAGTTTGGCGGCACCATAGTTAGCTTGCCCGAAATTGCCGATCAATCCACTCGTCGAGGTCATATGAATCATCCGCCCTGACGATTGCTTGCGGAACACGGTGGCAGCGTGACGGGCGACGTTGAACGAACCTTTTAGATGTACATCTACCACCATATCCCAGTCTTCTTCGGTCATCTTGTGGAAAATCGTATCGCGTAGGATACCGGCGTTGTTCACCACGATATCCAGCCCGCCCAGTTCATCCTGCGCCTGCTCGACCATGCCTTCGGCCGCTTTGAACGAGGTGACAGAATCAAAATTGGCCGCCGCTTCGCCGCCCATGGCGCGGATTTCGCGGGCCACTTCGGCGGCAGGGGACTGATTGTAATCCTCGCCCTGCGCGCTGCCGCCCAGATCGTTGACCAGCACCTTGGCGCCAGATTTTGCCATCAGCAGCGCAATTTCGCGCCCCACACCGCGCCCTGCGCCAGTGATCAACGCCACTTTGCCCGCCAGTAATTCCTG
>PIVL01000610.1 GCA_003354145.1 Paracoccaceae bacterium | reverse complement strand
AGCGGGTTATAGTCACCTGACAGGCGGTACAGTAGCGCGGCCTGCGGAATAGTGGTGAAATCCCAGCTTTGATCGGGCGCGCGTTCGGGCAGGGTATGTGGCTTTGGCTGTGCACCGTTCGGGCCGCCAAAGCCGCCGTTGCCGCGCGCAAAGGACGTGCCTGACAGGGTGGCGTACAGTTCGCCGGTATCCTTGTCGATCAAATCGCGCTCGGTGAATATCAATGCTCCCTTGCCAGCGCCCTTGTCCAACATCTCGGTCACGCGGGTGGTGGCGATCAGCGTGGCGGCAGGCGGCAGGGGTTTGTGAATGACAATGCCCTGTTCACCATGCAAGATTTTCTTCCAGTCGATGCCTGTTCCCGGATCGCGCGCCCAGAATCCCGGCGTGGCCAAAACCGCGGCCATAGTCGGCACCGCCTGAAACCCCATCTCTTCAAAGACATAGGGCAGTTGGCGGGTGTCCAGCGGATCTTGCGCGATGCCAATGCCAAGCGCATAGATGGTCGAATCCTTGACCGAATAGCTGTGTTCGACCTCTTCAAAAGGCCAGTTCATGATTTTGTCGTATGTGAATGACATCGCGTTTCGTTCCTTTAAACTGGATCCCAGTTAAATATTTCGGGGCTGCGTTCAAGCGGGTACATTGTGCTTTCCAGCGCTGGAAAAGCATGGCTCAGCACGGTTTCTGGCGTCCAGCCTTCGGCTTTTTGCATGCCGCGTAGGGGGCGCGACTGGCCCATCAGGAAAATCTCGTTCGAGCGTACACACATCACCTGCCCGGTTATGTGCTGGGCCGCATCGCTTGCCAGCGCCACCACTGGTGGTGCAATTTTTGCTGCGGTCATTGTTTTCATACGCTCAACGCGCACGCGGTCGGCCTCGCTGTTGACGGGGATAGTGCCAACAAGGCGGCTCCAGGCAAACGGGCCAATGGCGTTCGAGGTTACGTTATAGCGGGCCATGTCCAGAGCAATGCATTTGGACAGCGCCACGATACCCAGCTTGGCAGCGCCATAGTTGGCTTGTCCGAAATTGCCGATCAGCCCGCTGGTCGAGGTCATGTGAATCATCCGCCCCGAGGATTGCTTGCGGAACACGGTGGCGGCATGACGGGCGACGTTGAACGAACCTTTCAGGTGTACATCTACCACCAGATCCCAGTCTTCCTCGGTCATCTTGTGGAAAATCGTATCACGCAGGATGCCAGCGTTGTTCACCACGATGTCCAGCCCGCCCAGTTCGTCCTGTGCCTGCTCAACCATGCCTTCGGCCGCTTTGAACGAGGTGACAGAATCAAAATTGGCCGCCGCTTCGCCGCCCATGTCGCGGATTTCCCGGACCACTTCGGCAGCAGGGGACTGATTGTAATCCTCGCCCTGCGCGCTTCCGCCCAGATCGTTGACCAGCACCTTGGCGCCAGATTTTGCCATCAGCAGCGCAATTTCGCGCCCCACACCGCGCCCTGCGCCAGTGATCAACGCCACTTTGCCCGCCAGTAATTCCTG
>PIVL01000287.1 GCA_003354145.1 Paracoccaceae bacterium | reverse complement strand
GCCGGGCAGGGCGCGCTGATGGCGCTGTTGGAAAAGCGCAAAAAGCAGCTTGAATCAGAGGGTTTGTTTGATGCGACCCGCAAAAAGCCATTGCCCTATCTGCCGGGAATTATTGGCGTTATCACGTCACCGTCTGGCGCGGTAATCCGCGACATTTTGCATCGGCTGCGTGATCGGTTCCCCCGCAAAGTACTCGTCTGGCCCGTTGCCGTGCAGGGCAAGGCCTGCGCGCCTGAAGTTGCCCGCGCCATTGAAGGCTTCAACGCGATGACCGCAGGCGGCGCGCTGCCGCGTCCCGATTTGCTGATTGTGGCGCGTGGGGGGGGCTCGGTCGAAGATTTGTGGGGATTTAACGAAGAAATTGTGGCGCGTGCGGTGGCCGCTTCGGACATCCCGCTGATTTCGGCTGTCGGCCATGAAAGCGACACCACCCTGATTGATTTTGTCTCGGACATGCGCGCGCCAACGCCGACGGCGGCGGCGGAACTCGCGGTGCCGGTACGTCTTGATCTGATGGCTCATGTTGACGGTCAGGGCGCACGGCTGACGCATGCGGTCAGCACAGCCGTGTCCCGGCGTCGCCAGCGATTGGCTGACTTGGCGCGGGCACTACCGCGGCCAGACACATTGCTGGAAACTGCGCGTCAGCGATATGACCGCGCGTCTGATGGATTGCCAAACGCCCTGATCCGGGGTGTACACAGCCGACGTGTGATATTGTCCGAAGTGTCAGGCGGTCTGCGACCAGCCAATCTGCAGCGTTTGTTGGTTGCAGCCAGGGACCGGTTTGATCGCCGCGCAGCAGCACTTACCGCGGACCGGTTTAACGATAGGCTTGATCGCCGTCGCGATGCGCTGAACGGGCTGAGCCGCAGACTATCGACAGCGGGCCGTGGTCAGATAGATCGGTTGCGACACCAGCTGGAAGCGACGGATCGTCTGCGAGAAACTTTAAGCTACAAGGCGACGCTTGAGCGTGGCTATGCGGTCGTATGGGCCGAGGGTGCAGTTGTGACGCGCAAATCAGTAGCAGCGAAATCGGCAGCGCTTGAGATCGAATTTGCTGATGGGCGGTTGTCGGTTGGTGGCAAACCTGTGCGCAAAGCTTTGGCAAAGAAACCTGACGATACAGATCAGGGGTCTTTTCTCTAAACGCCTATATCTGGTCCAAGGCAGAACATGTCTTCGTCGATATCCCGTGCCTCGTAAAGTTCGGTAGCTTCCGGGTCATTTTCGAACTGGGCAATCAATCCGTTTGGGCCCTGGGAAAAGGTCCAACACTGCGGATTGGGTTGGTTATCATAGACGAAACAGATTTGACCGGCATCTTCATACCAGACGCCATCCTGACATTTTCCGTCCAGAAATGACCAAACAACCCGTTGATTGTCCAAATAACGCTCAACGCCATATGCCTCTCCATCGGCACCGTAATAGAGCGTTTTGCCCTTGGTATAGGCGTCAAACGCAGCAGCACTCATTGGTGACTCTGCAAGTGCAGGCAACGCAATCAGACAAAGGGGAATCACAAGACGCAGGAACATGAGGTGATCTTTACAGATATTGCTGCGCGCGGGAACATTACATTGCAAATAGCGGGTAACACCGGGTCTGTTTTGCCGCGTTTTGGCCTTACCTCTGGCGTCTGGTGGACTATGGTCCATACATGGTTTGGGGTCCATACATGGTTTTGGGGGCCATACATGGTTTTGGGGAAGGGCGAGTTATGACACCGCTGTTTTGGGTCGCGGTTATTTGCGCTGTTGGTTATCTGCCGCTAACAGCGCGCCCGGCTGGAGTGTTACGATCCGTGGTCAAAACGTCGGCTGTTGCTGCTTTGGCGCTTGCGGCTGGGGTGGCGCAGGCTCCGGTGATGTTGGTTTTGGCGTTGACGTTTTGTGCGCTGGGGGATTGGTTGCTGTCGCGTGACGGGGATCGGGCGTTTATTGCGGGTGTTGCAGCGTTTGCCGCCGGGCATGTGGCCTATATCATATTGTTTTTGTTGCAACCTTCGGCGGATGTCGCGCGGATTGTTCAATCGCCGCAAATCTGGATTGTAGGCGTGTTCATTGTGTTTGGGCTTGCCATGGCTTTGTTGCTGGCCCCACGCGCAGGCGCGTTGCGGGGGCCGGTCCTGGGATATATTCCGATCATTCTGGGCATGGGAATCGCGGTTTTGGTATTGCCAGGTCCGGGCTGGGCGCTGGTTGCGGCAATTGCGTTCATCACGTCTGATCTGGTTTTGGCGAGCGAGAAGTTCTTATTACGCGATGACCACTGGGCGTTGCGCTGGACACCCTATGTCGTCTGGTCGCTGTATTGGGGCGCGCAGGCTGGGTTTTTTTATATATTCTAGCAGGATGGGGGCTTTGCCCCCAAACCCCCAAAGTATTTGGAACAAGAAGAAGACAAGGGCGTTTCGTACCGGATCAAGATCATCTATATGATCTAAAAAAGAGGTTGGGCGATGTCACTTTTTAACAAGCTGAAAACGCGGCTTTTTCGGTCTTCCTCGAAGATCGAGGAAGGACTGGATGCTATTGTCGAAGATGGCGGGCAACTTGAAGCAGTTGAAGAGCCCCAGACTGAGCCGGTTGAAAAAAAGCCAGAGGTCGTAGAAAAGGCTGAAGTTGCAGTTGTCGAAGATCCTGCGCCTGAGGTCGCCCCATTTGAACCTGCCAGTCCGGGAATGTTGGGGCGGTTGTTGGGCCGTTCTGCATCCGCACCTGTGGTGCGCCGGGCATTGGACGACGATATGCTTGAGCAGCTGGAAGAATTGCTCATCACCACCGACATGGGGGTGGATACCGCCCTGAGAGTGACGGCGAATATGGCCGAAGGGCGGTTTGGCAAAAAGCTGTCTGTGGATGAAATCAAACAATTGCTGGCCGATGAGATCACCCGGATCATGGAACCGGTGGCGCGCCCATTGCCGTTGTTTCCCAAACGTCCGCAGGTGGTGTTGGTGGTTGGTGTCAACGGGTCTGGAAAGACAACAACGATAGGCAAACTGGCCAGTCAGTTTCGCGCAGCCGGAAAAAAAGTAGTGATTGCTGCGGGTGATACGTTTCGGGCAGCGGCCGTTGAGCAGTTGCAGGTCTGGGGCGATCGCGCTGGTGTGCCTGTGTTGACTGCTCCGCAAGGGTCAGACCCGGCAAGCCTTGCCTATGATGCGATGACCAAAGCGCAGGAAGATGGCGCGGATTTGCTGATGATCGACACTGCCGGGCGTTTGCAAAATCGGGCCGATCTGATGGAAGAACTGGCCAAAATTGTACGCGTCATCCGCAAAAAAGACGAAACCGCGCCGCATAACACTTTGCTGGTGCTGGATGCGACCACGGGGCAGAACGCGCTAAGTCAGGTCGAAACATTCCGCAAGATTTCCGATGTGTCAGGATTGGTCATGACCAAGCTGGACGGCACAGCCAAAGGCGGTGTTCTGGTGGCGTTGGCGGATAAATTCGGCTTGCCAATCCACGCCATTGGGGTGGGCGAGCAGATTGATGATCTGAACGCCTTTGATCCGGCTGAATTTGCCGCTGCCCTGACAGGACTGGAAAAATAACCCGGTGAACGCATGGCTGAACTCGTTGGAAGGCACCGAATCCGGACACCTGTTGGCGATGGCTCTGGCTCTTCTTGCGGCGTTTGCCCATGCCGTGTTAGGAGCGTTGCAAAAAGGGCGGCATGATCCTTGGTTGACGCGTGGTGCGATTGATATTTCCTATGGTTTGATGGCGACGCCAATCGCTTTGTTTGTGGTGCCGTTCCCAGGCGCGCATATGTGGCCGATTTTCGGCACAGTGTTTGTGATACACCTTGTTTACAAGGTAATGCAGGCGATGGCATACAGTCGCGGTGCCTATACCGTAGTCTATCCGGTTGTGCGTGGTATAGTACCTTTCTTTAGTGTGATCGGTGCCTATTTGTTGTTTGGCGAGACTTTTACCGGCTGGCAATGGCTGGGTGTCGCCGTGCTGATGGCCGGGATTCTTGGCCTTGCAGTTTACAACCTGATCTACCTTGAGACTGAACGGGACACGCTGAAGATGGCCATTGGATTGGCGGTGATCACCGGCCTGATGGTAGCGTTATATACGGACTATGATGCCTATGGTATCCGCTCTGCGGCTGATCCGTTTACCTTTCTGGCTTGGTTCTTCATGCTTGATGGCATTGTCATGCCAATCATTGCAGCTCTTCGCTGGCGCAACATGACCCATCGCCCCGACCCCGGCCCATTGATGGTTCGTGGATTTATCGGCGCTTGCCTCGCATTTGTCAGCTTCCCATCGTTGATGTTGGCGATGCGATTGGACAAAGTCGGCGAGACGGCGGTTTTGCGTGAAACATCCATAGTTTTTGCGGCCTTAATCGGTTGGTTGGTCCTGAAAGAGACCGTAGGACCGGGTCGCATCGCACTTATGACATTGATTGCGCTGGGCGCCGTGATAGTTGAGTTCGGAGGATAACGCGTTTCGCATTCAGATTTGGATGCAAAACACCTGAGGAGTAAGCATGACCGAAGAAAAACAGATCAACCCATTTCTGAAAATGGCGCTGGAGCTTGGTCCGGTGATAGCCTTTTTTGTGGTTTACGTGAAGATCAAGGATCAGACGTTTAACATTGGTGGCGTCGATTATCAGGGCTTTATCGTTGCGACTGCCGGGTTCATCCCACTGCTGCTGATCACCTCGGGAATCGTCTGGTGGCTAACCGGTAAAATTGCTCGGATGCAGATTGCTGTTCTGGTTCTGGTCATCGTGTTTGGCGGCCTGTCGATCTGGTTCAACGACCCGCAGTTTTTCAAGATGAAGCCGACAATTCTGTATCTGCTGTTTGGCTGCACGCTGGGCTTTGGGCTTTTGCGCGGCAAATCCTTTCTGAAATACGTGATGGAAGAAGTGCTGCCGATGGCTGAAGAAGGCTGGATGATCTTAACCCGCCGCGTAACAGCGTTGTTTTTTACGCTGGCCGTGATGAACGAGGTGATCTGGCGGACGATGAGCGAAGAGAACTGGGTCTATTTCAAGACGTTCGGACTGACGGCGGCGGTGTTTATCTTCTTTATGACTCAAAGCCGTTTGTTTCAGAAATACGGGATTGCGGATGAAGACAAAGAGAACGACGCTTGACCATGGCCCCACCCTTGGGCTAATGCCAAAGCACCATGTGGCGATTTGTTACCGGATTGCGGGCCACACTAAACAAACCGCTAAAAGGTCAGGATGAAAGCCCCCTTTCGCTTGACCGCGTCTGGGGTTTTTTATTGCGCCCAACATGGGCCGGAGGATGACTGACATGACTGACAAATGGAACCCACGCACAAAGGCAGTGCATGGTGGCACGCGACGTAGCCAGTATGGCGAGGTAAGCGAAGCAATATTTCTCACACAGGGCTTTGTCTATGACACAGCCGAGGCGGCGCAGGCCCGCTTTGACAAAGCCGGTGAGGACGAATTCATCTATGCGCGTTATGGCAACCCGACGGTCAAGATGTTTGAGGACCGGATTGCAGCACTTGAAGGGGCCGAGGATGCCTTTGCCACCGCCAGCGGAATGGCTGCGGTAAGTGGTGCGCTGACGGCTTTGCTGAGTGCGGGCGATCATGTGGTTGCAGCGCGGGCGTTGTTTGGGTCGTGTCTTTATGTGCTTGAGGATGTGTTGACCCGATTTGGCGTCGAGGTTTCGTTTGTTGATGGCACCGATCTGGACCAATGGCGGGCAGCAATGCGCCCGGACACAAAGGCGGTGTTCTTTGAGACGGTATCGAACCCTACACTGGAAGTGATCGATATTCGTGCGGTTTGCGACATTGCCCATTCGGTTGGGGCAACTGTGGTTGCTGATAATGTGTTCTCAACTCCGGTTTTTTCGGACGCGATTGCACAGGGCGTCGACGTGGTGATCTATTCCGCGACCAAACATATCGACGGGCAGGGGCGTACATTGGGCGGTGTCATTCTTGGGACGCAAGAATTTATTCGCAAAACGGTTGAACCTTACATGAAGCACACAGGCGGTTCGATGAGCCCGTTTACTGCGTGGGTCATGCTTAAGGGTCTTGAAACAATGGACCTGCGGGTCAACGCG
>PIVL01000286.1 GCA_003354145.1 Paracoccaceae bacterium | reverse complement strand
TTTATGGGGCCGATGATCGGCGGCTTCTTCACGACCTATTCAACATGGCGCTTTGGATTTGTATTTTTCGCAGCCCAAGCCTTGTTTCTGGCTGCCTGGGTCATGTTTGGCGCGCGTTTCACTGAGCCAGACCAAAATTCAGACGGCAACAGCTCGATTCCAGTTCGTCGCCTGGTGCTATTGTCTCTGGGCGTGCTTTTGATCGCTTATGCAGGTATCGAAGTAACCCCCCTTCGCACACCTTTCTTGCTGCTGTTGGGGTTAGGCACATTGTTTTATTTTGTCATTCTTGATTCCAGACACCCAAGCACCAGAATACTACCGAAACGGGCGTTTAACCTGCGTTCGCCAGTCGGCGCTGCATTGCTCATGGTTTTCACGATAAATGTCGCGACAATGGGGTTAAGCGCCTATGGCCCTCTTTTGATGATAATCATTTATGGAACACCTCCCATTATCGCCGGTTATATTCTGGCCTGCATCGCGTTTGGCTGGACAATATCGGCCTTTGTTGTGTCCGGCTCACCCGAGCAGAATGATCCGTATTTTATTGCCACCGGTCTAACACTGATTTTCGTAAGCATATGCGGAATGATCTATAGCGTCCCCAATGGACCGATCGCGCTGATTGCACTTTTTGCAACGATCGAAGGCGTCGGATATGGTATTTCGTGGACATTTGTTTTGCGAAGATCAAGGCGACTGGTCTCTGCCGATGATCTAGAGCGCCTTTCCGGGGCCCTCCCCACCGTCGGGCGCGTTGGCTTTGCTGTCGGCGCATCAATCACTGGTGTTCTGGCAAATGCTGCCGGGTTCTCTCTTGATGGATCAATAGACGCGGCCAGATTTGTTGCCAGAACGATATTCATCGGGTGTTTGCCCTTTGCATTGCTTGCACTGATTGCGATGGCCTGTTTCGTCTCGTCCAGATCGTCAGCATCAGCTACGAATCCAGCTGATTAAACGCGCAAAAGGCAGCTTGTTCAGGCAATCCCCACCTCACCCGTTGACCCTCTAACCTTGGCAGGATAGGCCCAGAGCGACCAATTTTTCCAAGGAGAGCCGACATGTCCAACCCTTCGCTTCTTATTCTCGCCGGTGACGGCATTGGCCCCGAAGTCATGGACGAAGTGAAACGGATCATTGATTGGTACGGTGACAAGCGCGGCCTGAAATTTGATGTCAGCGAAGACCTGGTTGGTGGGAGTGCCTATGACAAGCACGGCACACCGCTGCACGACGACACAATGGCCAAGGCGCAAGAGGTTGATGCCGTTCTTTTGGGCGCTGTTGGTGGCCCGAAATATGACAATCTTGACTTCAGTGTGAAACCCGAACGCGGGTTGCTACGTCTGCGCAAGGAAATGGATTTGTTTTCCAACCTGCGCCCCGCCCAGTGCTTTGACGCGCTTGCCGATTTCTCGTCGCTGAAACGCGACGTGGTTGCCGGTCTGGACATCGTCATCGTGCGCGAGCTGACATCGGGCATCTATTTCGGCGAACCACGCGGCATCATCAACGAAGGCAACGAACGCGTGGGCATCAACACCCAGCGCTATACTGAAAGCGAAATTGCCCGTGTGGCCCGGTCAGCGTTTGAACTGGCCCGTCGTCGCGACAACCGCGTGTGTTCCATGGAAAAAGCCAACGTCATGGAGAGCGGCGTTCTCTGGCGTGAAGTGGTGCAGGAAATTCACGACGCGGAATACCCGGATGTCGAACTGACCCATATGTATGCCGACGCAGGCGCGATGCAGCTGTGCCGCTGGCCTAAACAATTTGACGTAATCGTCACCGACAACCTGTTTGGTGACATGTTGTCGGACATGGCCGCTATGCTGACCGGCTCTCTTGGCATGTTGCCCTCGGCCTCGCTTGGACTACCGATGGATAACGGGCGGCCCAAAGCAATGTATGAACCTGTCCACGGTTCAGCCCCTGATATCGCGGGTCAAGGCAAAGCTAATCCAATTGCCTGTATTCTCAGCTTGGCCATGGCACTGCGGTATTCGTTTGATCAAGGCGATGAGGCTACGCGGATCGAAAACGCCATTGAGAAAGTGCTCGCCGATGGTCTGCGCACAGCAGACCTATTGGGCGAAGAAGGTGTAACACCAGTCTCGACCACCGAAATGGGTGACGCAATTCTGGCGGCACTGGACGCCAGCCTGTAAACTGACCAGGGCGCGCGACTATCAAAAAAATCGCGCGCCTTTGCCTTGATTCAAAGTCCTGATATGACGAATACAAATTCGACTATGATCGGGCATGATGCATGACACCTGACAAAGCACCCTCATCCAATCTTTCCGGCGCAATGTTCGGACTGTTGGCGTTTGCCGTATTCTCGTCCCACGACGTCATCATCAAATACCTGGGCGGGACATATTCACCGATCCAGATCGTGTTTTTTGGCTCTTTGCTGACCTTCCCATTGCTCACCCTTGTGCTGATTGGCGATAATGTCCCCGGTACCCTGCGCCCCGCGCACCCGTGGTGGATATTGCTGCGCAGCCTGTCTGGTGTCGCTTCGGCCGTTGGTGCGTTCTATGCATTTACGGTGCTGCCGCTGGCGCAGGTTTATGCCATCCTGTTTGCTGCACCATTGCTGATCACACTCCTTGCTGTCCCGATGCTGGGTGAAACCGTGCGATTACGTCGGGGTTTGGCCGTTGTCATTGGTCTGGCTGGCGTGTTGGTGGTGTTGCGCCCATCATCCTCTACCGAGCTTGGCCTGGGACACGCGGCGGCACTGGTGTCCGCTGTCACCGGAGCAATGAATGCGATCATCGTTCGCAAAATCGGTGCCGACGAGCGGCCAGTGGTCATGATCCTTTATCCGATGATGGCCAATCTCATTCTGATGGCCATCGCCTTGCCGTTTGTCTATAAACCCATGCCGATCACAGATTTTGGGGCATTGGCAGTTGTGGCGGCCTTTGTACTGATGGCGATGTCCTGTCTTATCGCAGCATACAAACGCGGTGATGCAGTTATCGTGGCACCGATGCAATATTCCCAAATCCTATGGGCTGCTGTGTACGGAGCATTATTCTTTGATGAATTCCCGGACATGATGACATGGGTCGGCGCCGGGATTATTACGCTTAGCGGCCTTTACATTCTGCGCCGGGAATCAAGCGATTCGGTATCGCAAAACACCCCCGTTCTTGCCACCAAAACCCGCGTTGGCCTGCCAGCCGGGTTACGAGTGGATTCGTTGTCAAAGCTGTCGGATCCAGACAAACGATAGGTCTTGTCAGTTTTGGCTGAATCCCCTTTTCTCAAATGCCCCCAGCAAAAGACACTTCTGAATCTGGGTTAAATCGACTAGCCTAGTTCCAATGTGTCTAATTTAACGGTTCGTTTAGGGGTTTGATATGAAACGTGTCATTGCCGGAAGCATGATTATAGTGCTGACCGTAACAACGGCACTGGCTGGACCTGCCCAAACAACAGCCAATGTGAATTTCCGCACCGGGCCGGGAACATCAAACGCCAGCCTTGGAGTCCTTCAGGCCGGGACAGACGTTGATCTGCTCGATTGCAACGATTCTGGAAGCTGGTGCGCAATCGAAGCCGAAGGCCAAAGCGGATTTGTTAGCGGCAAATATCTTGTCTCGACAGGAGAAGACGACGACGACAACGGCTCTCGCTGGCCGCGCGCATTTGGGTTGTCTGGAGATTCCTTTGTTGTTCTGTATGAACCTCAATACAGTTCCTGGGAAGATTTCCGTACGCTTGATGCAGTGATCGCTGCCGAATATCGCGAATCCGAAGACGCCGATCCATATTTTGGCGTCATTGGGCTGCGCACTGATACAGCCCGCGATACCGATAGCGGTACCGTCGTGCTGTCCAACGTCGAAGTGACACAGCTTGATTTTGGTGCACTGGGCCGTGATCAGGTAACAGAATTGTCCGCTGGCGTTGGTGAGCTTTTGCCAACTGCCCCGATTACCGTGAACGAGGTGCGCATTGTTGCCAGTCTGGCGAACTACCAGCAGGTTAACGACGTCGAAGGGTTAAAAGCTGACCCACCCGTGATCTTCCACTCATCGACGCCAGCCCGCCTGTTGCAAACGGATGGCGAGGCGGCTTTTGCACCCGTTAAAGGTGCTGCAGGAGTGGAATTCGTCATCAATACTAACTGGGATCTGTTCCGCGTTGACGACATGCTTTGGCTTCGTGATGAAACATCATGGCAGACGGCTTCGGATATGGCCGGACCCTGGGAAATGACCACTGACTTGCCCGACGCATTGTCGGCGTTACCTGACGATGACAACTGGGATGATGCCCGCGCGGCAATCCCTCCGGTGACTTATGACAATGATACGCCGCATATTTTTTATAGTGACGAGATCGCCGAATTGATCTCGTTTCAGGGCGAACCCAAATATGAAGACGTACCCGGGGGCGATCTGCAATGGGCATCAAACACTGAATCTGACCTGTTCAAGATGAAAACATCGGGCACATTCTATTTTCTCATCTCTGGGCGCTGGTTCTCGGCGGAAACGCTTGATGGGCCTTGGACCTTTGCCACGCCTGATTTGCCGGATGAATTCCTGAATATACCGGACGACGTTTCGTATTACACTGTACGCGCCTCGGTTCCCGGCACATCCGAAGCAAACGAGGCCCGATTGCGCGCCTCAATCCCGGAGTTGGCGTTTGTCAATCCGGACGAGATCACCCCACCAGAAATCTCATATAATGGTGATCCGGAATTTGAACCAATTGAGGGCACCAAGATGTCCTATGCGGTGAACACCGAAGCACAGGTCATTCAGGTCGAAGACAAATATTTTCTGGTCTATGATGGCATCTGGTTTGTTTCGGATAATCCAGATGGTCCTTGGGCTGCAGCGTCCGAAGTTCCGGACACCATTTACGATATTCCACCCTCATCCCCAGTTTATAACACGACTTATGTACGGGTATATGATTCTAGCCCAACCCAAGTCGTCTATGGCTACAATTCGGGCTATCTCTGGGGATTTTTAGCTTGGGGACTGCTCGTCTATGGCAGCGGCTATCGCTATAGACCATATTGGGGATATCGGCCCGGGCGCCCGCCAATCTATTATCCGCGCCCAGTCACCTTTGGTGGTGGCATGTATTACAACCCGGCACGAGGAGCTTATGGGCGCTATGGCTATGCCTATGGTCCATATCGCGGAATTCAGGCACGATCCTCATGGAACCCACGCACCGGGACCTATGTTCGCGGCGGCAAAGCCTATGGCCCCGGCGGCAGCCGTGGTTTTGTGGCGGCTAACAACCCGCGCACCGGAACCCGCGGTGCTGCCAGGGGCGGATCAAGCGTCTATGGCAGCTGGGGCTCAGCAGGTGTAAAACGCGGTTCTGAGCATATGAAGATCAAGGGTGCACAGGGTAATCAGGGCGGCAAAGGCATCAAATGGGACAGCTCAAAAGGCAGCGGTTTTGGTGTTAGCGGGCGTCGTGGTAACACCTTTGCCGGGCATGATGGCAACGTTTATCGCAAAACCGGTGACGGTTGGCAGAAATGGGATCAGAGCAATGGCTGGAACGGCACCAAAGAGCCGCGCCGCGAGGCACTATCGCAGCGTCCATCCAACGCGCAACCCCGACAATCTTTAGATCGCAACCGCCCCTCAACCACGCCAGCACGCATTCCATCCAGCAAGCCCGCAACACGCCCTGCGACCACGAACCGGGTACCAAGTCATATTTCACGTGACGCAACCTCGCGGAATCGGGCCAACCAGCGTGCGCATCAGCGCCCGACGCAAACCCGACAGTCGGCCCAACCACGGGCACGCCCCACACGCACCCCATCAGCGAGCAATCGTGGTGGAGGCGGCGGTGCCAGACGCGGTGGCGGTGGTGGCGGCGGCAGACGACGCTGATCAAAACATGGTCAATGACAGGATTTAGCGTGGATCAGTGTGCATGCCAGAGGACTTGCTTGCTCGGCAACAGTTGAGTTTGGTAAGCAAAGCACCTATCTCGACGCAACAAGGCAGCAATAAAGGACTTCCTGCGTGGCAAATAACCTCTATCAAAACGATCTGCCTGACGGGCTGGACATGGGCCCTATTGTGGCCATCGACT
>PIVL01000285.1 GCA_003354145.1 Paracoccaceae bacterium | reverse complement strand
AGCAAACAAGGCTACCCCGGTCGAACGTGCAGGATTAACCGAAGTATTGGTCACCGGGATCGAGATAAGGTGAACCAGCGTCAGGCACAGACCAATAGCGATGGGCGCGAACGCCGGGGATGCGGCCACGCTCGTAGCGCCTAATATGACAATCAGAAAAAAGGCCGTCAGGATTATTTCAATCACCAAAGCCGAGATCATCGAGAACCCTCCGGGCGAGGCCGCGCCATACCCGTTTGAAGCAAAACTTCCAACACCTGTGAAATCAGGCGCGCCGGACAGAACAATATACAAAACCGTTGCCGCAAGAATGGAGCCAACAACCTGGGCTACCCAGTAAGGAACCAAGTCTTTGCTCTCAAACCGACCTGCCATTGTCAGGCCCAGCGTTACAGCCGGATTGAAATGCCCGCCGGAAATATGTCCAACCGCAAAGGCCATAGTCAGAACAGTCAGGCCAAAGGCAAACGCAACCCCAAGCCAGCCGATCCCAACATCCGCAACCCCGGCAGCCAGAACAGCGCTGCCACAGCCGCCTAGCACCAGCCAGAAGGTGCCGACACATTCAGCCAAAAGTCTTTTAATCATAATAAACGCTCCAAAAAAAGCTACACTGATCAAAACCTATCACTGGACGGAAAAATAATAAACATTTCTGATACTTGTATGTCGTGGCTCGAATTTATTGCCTGAAACGAAAAGAGGCGGACCTGTTGGCCCGCCTCAAATTCTTTAGGTTAGGATTGTGACCCCTATTCTTCTTCCAAGGCCTCAACAGCCTTTTGCAGGTCATCCTTGCTGATTTCCTTATCGCTGATTTCAGCCAGTTCAAAGACATAATCGACAACTTTGTCTTCAAACAATGGTGCGCGCATCTGCTGCTGCATTTGCTGATTTTGCTGCACAAACTCAAAGAACTGCTTTTCCTGACCAGGATACTGACGTGCCTGGTTCATCATCGCTTGCGTCATCTCGGCATCAGTCACTTCGACTTCGGCCTTCTGTCCCAGCTCGGCCAGCAGCAGGCCCAAACGCACCCGGCGTGTCGCCAGTTTGGTGTGCTCGTCTGTGGTTTCGATTTCAGGGTGATCGTGACCTTCGACTTCGGGGTTCTCATCATGCCACAGTGAATGGGCAATCTGACCAGCTTCGGCCTCAACCAGTGACGGAGGCAGTTCGAACGTTACGATATCATCCAGCGCGTCCAACAGGCCGCGTTTCATGACTGCGCGTGCTGCACCGACATATTCGGCCTCAAGGCGTTCACCGATCTGAACCTTCAGGGCGGCCAGATCGTCAGCTCCGAATTTCTTGGCCAACTCGTCGTCCAGCTTGGCAGCAACCGGTTGCTTTACTTCTTTGACGTTGCAGTCAAACACGGCCTCTTTGCCAGCCAGGTTTTCCGCCTGATAGTCCTCGGGGAACGTCACGGTGACAGCTTTTTCTTCACCGGCTTTAACGCCAACCAGTTGATCCTCAAAGCCAGGAATAAAGCTGTTTGAGCCCAGAACCAGGGGATAATCCTCGGCAGCGCCGCCTTCGAATGCTTCGCCGTCAACTTTGCCCAGGAAATCAAAAGTCACCTGATCGCCGTCTTTGGCTTTTGAGCCCTTCTTGCGGGCCTCAAAATCCTGTGCGGTTTCAGCTAGATTGGCGAGAGCCTCATCAACCGCTTCGTCGTCTGCCTTGACCACCAGTTTATCCAGCTTGATGGATTTCAGATCAACTTCGGGAATGTCTGGCAAGGCTTCATAGGACATGTCGACATTGATGTCGTCTCCCTCTTTCCAGTCTTCGTCAGTCATTTTCATGTCTGGCTGCATAGCAGGACGCTCGCCAGAGTCTTCAAAATGCTTGGCCATCGCGCCATCAATTGTTTCTTGCATAGCTTCGCCCAAAATACGCGGACCAAACTGCTTTTTCAGCAGCGCCATTGGCACTTTGCCTTTACGAAAGCCCTTCATTTCAACTTCGGGCTGCGCTTCGACCAGCTTTTCGTTAACTTTGCCATCCAGCTCATCAGCCGTGACCTTAATCGTATAGCCGCGTTTCAGACCTTCTTTCAGCGTCTCGGTGATCTGCATCAAATATTCCTCATAGGATTAAGGCGCGCAGAGGGCTACGCGGCGTGTAATTTCCGCGCCTTTTATTGTCCTGAACCGTCGCGTGCAAGGGTATTCGGTACCTAGCGCGCTGCAATATGCAAACTAGGCCAAAAATCCCGCCTGAAAACCAAATATCCGGTCATTGTTGCCCAACTTCAGTTTACCCGTCTGACATTGGTTTCACGATCAGAAAACGACTGGCAGTGTGTAGGAGTTCTAAAATTTCCAGCGCACGCCAAAAATCGTCGATGACGCGTCCAAATACGAGGCGCTGGTTTCAGCCAGCTTGTATTTGCGCAACGCCAAGTAGGCTTCGATGCGAGTATCATCAAAGTACTGCACCATCGCCACTCCATAGGATGTCGATTTCGATCCAGCCGAACTGCGGTCATTTCCGCGATAGTAGTCAATCGAAAGCGCCGTTTTTCCTGCGCTTAACCAATCATGCTGGTATCCAAGTTTGCCATAGACATAATGACCCTTTTGGTTCCGTTTGCCTGCAGCAATATTGAAACTAACTCCGGTTTCATGCAACAGAGCGAAAGACCCAAAGGTACTGTCCTGCTGCCCCCCTATCTCAAAGTCTGTGTGAGAATAACCAACGGCACCTTTTACTTTTGTAGTGCCAACTTCACCCTCATAGTAAATCGCCGCGCTATAGCTTTCGTAATCGGCATTTTTTGCCAAAACCTGTTTGCCGTATGACGCGGCAAGCGTGAAACCGTTCAGCGACTGCGTATCATAGCGTATGCGAAGGAGCCGCCCAGGATCAAAGTTGGAAAATGAGCCGACGATAGTTTTAGTCGACAGCGTGCCGTCAGAGTTGCGAAACCGAAATGCTCCTGCGACATCTGGTATTGATGAGTAGGCCCCCAGATTTGTTGCAGAAAAGTCCATCTCGGCTGCGCTGTCGCCTGCCATGCTCCCCTGCCCAATCGCAAATATCCCTGAATTTTCTGTTTCCAGTATAAATTCAAATTTCCGTATCGCAGTTCGTTTCCAATCGAGTGCTTCCGGCGTAAAGCCTTGCGACACCAGCGCCGACGGGCGCAGACCCAGTGCGGTTTCAAGATTGAACGCAAACTTGCCGACGTCTAAGGGTTGACGCACCCAAACTCCAACCCGAGAGTTGGAACTAGAGTTATCAACAAGGGTTTTTGTCCGAGATACACCGTCATCAAAAATCTGGTAGGCAGGGGTAAACTGGCCGTAGAACAAAACACTTCCGTCGGACCCGTATTCATAACGAAATTCGGCTGCTGCAAATTGCGCAAAACTTGCAGTCAAAAACAGACCCGCGCCAATACTTTGTATTGTTACTTTCAAACTCATGCGACGGGCTCCCTAGATGTTCCTGCTTGTCTTGTACGCAGCCCTCAGTGATTGTTACGGATTATTCCGAGCCCCCCAAACCAGACCGACCGGTGCAAACTGGTAAAGCGTATCACTGGCAACCACATACAGATTGCCTACTTTAGGGCCACATTCCATGCTTCCGCAAGATGCGGCATTGAAGGAATGATTCCGATGGAAACCAGAATTGCTCAGGAAACGGCCATACTGCATGACGGGATAAGACAGCTATACTCTCTCATGTATCACTAACCAGGGTCTTAATGAATCTGGAGAATAGTTCGCCCTGAGACCGGATCTGAAGTTTTGAATAGATATTTCGGCGATGGATTCGAACGGTTCCGGGTGATATTTTCAGTATCCTGCCGACCGCGTCGGCCGAATGCCCTTTTAGGGTAAATTCAACGACCTCTCGCTCTCTTGGGGTTAGTGTTCCTTTGCCAAACCGCAATAGGGCGCGTTCCACGGATTTGTGAAGCCTTGGGTCCGAGGCCGCATTGTTGTCCTGCCTGAAATCAGAGGAAAGTTCGCGCCAATGTTGTTTGCAGGCTGCGTTGACAACGGCCCAATATTGTCCAAGTTCCCTTACCTGCTTTGCCGAAAATGCCTTTTTTGCGCGCATCAGGGCAACCACAATCCTGGCGCTACCTGGAAGGTCAATGATGTAGCCGATTTCTTCTGCCAGGCCGGTTTGCACATAATAGCTACGAAAGTACTCTGCCTGAAAAAATCGGTCCGGCGCGATATCACGCATACGGTACAACCCCGAAGCAACCGGTGTCATGCAGGCCAGATAAAACGGGTCAAGAAGATAGGGGCCTTCCAGGTAGTCCTCAACAAATATCTTCCGTTTTTTCTTTGGAAATGTATCAAACAGATCGATCGGGCGCGCCGTTCCCAAATACGCGAAAATTACACAATAATCAAAAGGTGCGACATCGTTGATTGCGCTTGCAAGGCGCGCGGCAAATCCTTCGTTGCCGATTGCGCTGATAACTTCGCCTGTAGTTTCTAGCCAGTCTTTCATTCGCACCTTCACCCTGCCCGCAGCGGTCTACCAAATTCGTGGTATATACATCAAATCAAGATTTTGCTAAATTTTTCCCAATATGAATGGTATATACCTGATTGGATAAAGAAATCAAATAATGACGAACGAGGGATATACGCCAGAGAGAGATCGCCCCGACGCGAAGGTCGACGCGAAGGTCATAGTTGAGCTGAAGGGCGTGTCCAAGACATTTGGCGATGTCCTGGCGGCGGATAACCTGAACCTGCGCATCCGGGAAGGCGAATTTCTTTCGTTTCTGGGGCCGTCAGGGTGCGGAAAAACTACCGCATTGCGAATACTGGCGGGATTTGAAAC
This sequence comes from Paracoccaceae bacterium, assembly GCA_003354145.1. GTDB lineage: Bacteria > Pseudomonadota > Alphaproteobacteria > Rhodobacterales > Rhodobacteraceae > NORP181. The sequence goes on along the minus strand of PIVL01000285.1, from coordinate 1,278 downwards.
CCCGACTACCGGCGATGTCCTGCTGGAGGGAGAGGTCGTCAATGATCTTGATGCCCATCATCGCCCGGTCAACATGGTTTTTCAGCAATACGCCCTGTTTCCGCATCTGAACGTCGCCCAGAACGTCGGATATGGTCTTAAGCAACAGCGACCCCGCGTGCCGAAATCCGAGATCGCCCGCAAAGTGCGGGAGGTTCTGGAACTTGTCCGGCTGGAGGGGTTTGAACATCGCCGGATCTGGGAAATGTCTGGTGGTCAACAACAAAGAGTCGCCCTGGCACGCGCCATTGTGAACGAACCCAAGATGTTGCTGTTGGACGAACCCATGGCGGCGCTTGATCGTAAGCTACGCAAGGAAATGCAGATCGAGCTTCAGAATATTCAACGCACACTGGGCATTACCTTTGTCCTGGTGACCCATGACCAGGAAGAGGCGCTATCGATGAGCGACCGTATCTGCATCATGCGTGATGGGCGCATCGTTCAAGTCGGCAGTCCGCGGGAACTTTATGACCATCCGCAAAGCCGATACGTGGCGGGCTTTGTCGGTACGTCAAATTTTTTCGACGGGAAGGTATCGGAAAGTTCTGGGGATATGACCTGTGTAACCCTTGAAAACGGGATGGTCGTAAAAGGCGAACCCGTCGGCGAGTTTGCAATAGGTCAGGACGTTTGCATCAATGTACGCCCGGAACAGGTCTTTCTCAGCCGCAACACAGGCGGCAAAGACACCCTGTCAGTTGAAGTCAAAAATCGAATTTTTCTGGGTGAGCATACGGAATACCTGGTAAAACATGACACCCTTGGCGAATTTCTCGTTCTGGCGCCAAGGCAATCGGAATTGAGCGACGGAACGTTCAACCCAGGCGATAGGCTACAGGCGTCGTGGGACGCCGGTACCGCCCTCGTCTTAGATCGAGACTAGTCCAAGCAACACCAAACCTCAGGGAGAAACGTTATGACCAAAGACAACGACTACATCTCTAAAGAAAAGTTCATGGAAGAGCTGTACCGCTACAAACGCGGTTCGGTGACACGGCGGCATTTTCTGAATGTCACCGGACTTGGTGCCGCAACCGCGATTTTGGGCGCTGCAGTGCCCGGACTGCGCCCGCGCCCGGCGTTTGCTGCTGGTGATATCGGGGATCGTGTTATCCTCGCGACCTGGCCGAACTATCATGACCCGGCGAACTTCGAGGCATTCACCGAGGCCACTGGCGCGCATGTGCAGGTCAACGTGTTTGGCTCAAACGAGGAAATGCTGGCCAAACTGCAGGC
>PIVL01000609.1 GCA_003354145.1 Paracoccaceae bacterium | reverse complement strand
AGCGCAGCGCGATCATGCGGGTTTATCTGTGACGATGGATTTGCCGTCCGCGCCACACGCGTGCGGTCGTGCGCACGTAGCGCGCACGTGCATTCGCTCGTGCCCACCGCCGATAGTGCGTGAGCGCAGGCGCGGAACGATCTTCCGGTCTTTCGTCAAACAACACACACCGCGCATCACGTCGTGCGAAAACGGAACCCACCGCCGCCACGCCAACACACGCACACCCTCGAGCGTCGTGCGTGGCAAGCCAAATGTCCGCGAAGGTTGGCAACACAGCGAGTCGGCCAAGCGGGGAACGCATGTGTTCTCGTAACTGCACGTCACAACCGCAGGTGGCGCGACAGGATATATAGCGCAATCGACGCGTATGCCTGCGCGCTAGGAGGTGGACGACGACGAACGAGAGAAGGCGGTAGCGCATGCATGCTATGCTACATGCAGGTCCTGGTGACCGCGAATGTGTGACAGACTCGCAGACGAAGCGCACAACTCGCATACGACGGCGATCTCACGGGTGGGAAAGCTCGATTGTCACGCAGGTGGTGAGGCATGCGTCGTGGCGCGTGTCACGTGCAGACGGCGCAGCGCGTGAAACAATCGCGCTGCGTCCGGTCGAGGCTTTGCGTGCGAGCACGTCATGCGCGCACGACGAGCAGGAAGTGAGCGTACGCATACTGGAATCGCGTCATGGCGCGAAGCCGCCGATATCGTGGGCGTCCGGTAGCACCGCGAAGAGCATATTGTGAGCACTGCGTGCGAACGTGTGGCTACAATGGCACGAGCAGGCGGCACGCACGGCACTCCTACGCCGATCGCACGAAACGAGCAAGGTAGCCATTCACGACCGTCGTCCGAGACGAGCGGCCCGTTCGGACAACGTAGTGCGGCGCGACCGTCCATTGCGCACAGATACGCACACACACCGACCAGCGTGCGCCTGCTCGCAGTGATCCGACGCGACGCATGACGTATCGCGTTATTGCGCGGTCGCGACGGATTGCCGGAATCACCCATCGCGCAATATGCATAGGGAAGGTAGCGCAAAGCATCGCGTGCTCAGCAATGCAGAGCCGAGAGCGCCTACCGAAACCGTGACGCCTCGAGCACAGCGCGCGCCAACGCGTGGGGCGCGCCGACGCCACGCGATCGCCGGCATGATGGAGGACCGGCGAGAAGGGCCGGGCTGTCCGCGCGCGTGTCACGGCGACCACGCGCACATACCGTGCGTCCGAGGGAGAGCGGAGCACGGCCGTTAAACAAAGCGGTGCTAACGAGCGTGGCACGCACACTCGCTCCTAAGCAGCCCGCGCTCCGCGTCACGTGAGCACCTCGCCGAACACGACATTGTCCGTGACGAAGTCCGCGCGCCCGGGTAGCAACGAGCCCTGTACGTCATCGTCGCTGAGCCATACGCGCACATCCGTGAAGCGCCGGACGCGGCTCAGCGCGACATAGAGCTGACCGTGCGCGAAGCACGGCGTCGAGAGCATCACGCCGCACCGGCGGA
>PIVL01000608.1 GCA_003354145.1 Paracoccaceae bacterium | reverse complement strand
GTGACGTCCGTCATCAAGTGCCATTGGACGTGATACAGTCCTGCCAGGTTGACCGTGATGACGCCATTACTGGCAGAGAAGTGGCCAGAGCTGGAGTTATATCGGGCAGTCTCGAAGGGCACCGTGATGGCATTGTCCAGCAGTGTTGGTTGTGAGGAGGGGATGAAATTGCATGCGACGCGTGTGCTGGTAACTTGACCGGTCACTGCGAGGTCGCCGTTGATGGTGGCCGACGGAGCGGTGATGGGACAGCTGAACATTGCCTGCACCGTTGGGCCGCCGAATTCAAGATTGACGGCCAAGCTCCCATCAGGCTGTTGTCCTTTAATCTGTCGCAGCTCCTGGTCAATGGGCAAACCCGTGACAGTTCCAGCGATGGTTAGATCCTGGCAGCTCACATTGCCCGTTGCCGTGATGTTGTCAGTCACGTTGACGGCTCCATCGACCGCCAGTGTGCTTTGACACGTGACTGCTCCAGACACGTTGAGCGCAGTCTCCAAGATTGTGTTGGTGGAACTGAACGTACATATGTTTGCTTCGGCCTCCGTGCGAACCCTGAAAAAGGGTGCGTCCACGTTGATGGTGGATGAGCTTGATTGCGGCACATAGAGGGACGCCAGGCCTGACCCCGAAATTTGCATGTTGTGATTTTGTGGGTCGCTTGGATTGAAGAAATTGTAGTATCTGAACACGCTGATGCCGTCGCTACCAAAGACCCTCGAGACTTTATTGTCGGTCCCGAGGTCTATGAAAACAGCGCCTGTGCCTCCCCTGTCAACAAGTGCGTCTTGCTTGGTCCCAACGGTTGTTGTCAAAGTGTCCAGGGCAGATTGGCTCGCTTTGGCCCCAACAGTCGTTGTCAGATTGTCCAGGTCTGATTGGTTCGCCTTCGTTGCAACAGTCGTTGTCAGATTGTTCAGATCGCTCTGCGATGCTTTCGTTCCCACTGTGGTCGTGAGCGACGAAATGCTCGTTTGCAGCCCAGAGCCGCTGAGAACGATCTGATGGTTTTTTGGGTCGTTGGTATCTGACAAATTCAGATAAATGTTAGCCGAAAGCCCATCCTCTGCCACCAAACGTCGCAGCGTGCTCTGGCCATTCAGGAGGTCAACTCCTGTACCTGACTGTTCGCTAAGCATTGGCTGTTTGCCCGCCAGTTGTGTCTCGATAGTTGCTGCGTAATTTGCGTCGGACGACAAGGCTGCAGCCAATTCGCCCAACGTGTCCAAAGCAGCAGGTGCACTACCTACCAATGTTGCAATTTGCGTATTCACGTAAGCTGGCGTGGCCTTTGTCGCGATGCTGCTTTGAAGTGCAGCGATGTCGCTGGTGTGAGCTGTTTGGGTCTGATAGGTTGACGCTGCCAAGCTTGAAGTGAGGTAGTCATTAAGTGCGCTTGCGTCTGCCTTTGTCGCGATGCTGCTTTGAAGTGCAGCGATGTCGCTGGTGTGAGCTGTTTGGGTCTGATAGGTTGACGCTGCCAAGCTTGAAGTTAGGTAGTCACTAAGTGCGC
>PIVL01000607.1 GCA_003354145.1 Paracoccaceae bacterium | reverse complement strand
GTATGGTACATAGAGGAAGAATGGTTTATCCGCTTGCGCTTGGCGCTTCATAAAGTCGATCGACCGGTTGGTCAGTTCGAGATCGATCAACGCGCGCTGTTCGAGGTTATAGTCCGTTAGACGTTGCGGAATTTCACCCTTTTTGCCCTCGTAGATATATGTCCCCTGAACGCCACTTTCCGCGTAGCCGTCCAACACTTCCCAAGGAGTCTCGTCGCTTGAGTTCGGAATGCCGTACCACTCGTCAAAGCCCTGATCCGTCGGGAAACGGCCTTCTGAATCACCCAGGTGCCACTTGCCGAACATGCCGGTTGCATAGCCCGCGTCAGACAGCATCTCGGCCATCGTGATCTCCCATTGAACAAGGCCATAGACACCGCCGCCCAGTGGAATCGTGCCGTTGCCCGTGCGCACCGCATAGCGACCGGACATGATCGCCGCGCGCGAGGGCGTGCATTGCGACTCGACATTGAAATTCGTCAGACGCATACCTTCGGCGGCGAGCTGATCCAACCGCGGCGTTGCGGCGCCGCGGATGATCCCGCCGCCATTGAAGCCGGGTTCGCCCCAGCCGAAATTATCCATGAAGACGAGGACGATGTTGGGTTTGTCCGACGCTTGGGCCGTCGCGCTGATCAGCGACATGGCGGCTATTGCGAGTGCTGCGGTCATACGAAGCATAGCTGTTTCTCCTTGTGAAATTTTTTGCACAAATAACGGCGCTTCGGTCACCAGACTTTCTTGACCCCAAATTCGACGTTCCAGTCGAGCGGCTTGTCGCCTCCAAAGCCCGCGCCTGGTCTTCCGTAGATACTGACCCCGGATTTGAAGACGTACCCAAGTTCGGCGTCGAAAACCCCGCCCTTTTTGTCATTCTCCCAGTCGATGATATATTGCGGATTCAGCAGCAGGTAAATTCGCTGTGCTGGCCACTGTTTCAGAAAGAAAAGATCGAACCGGGATTCGTGGACGTCGTCGTCGCCGCCGACGCTGAACGCATGCTGATAGCCCGGAAATATGCCGGCATGCCTCATTCCGAACGGATTGAACTTTGCGAAAAAGACCTGAGGACCAAGCACAACGGCATCCGTGCCAAGCGCGCTATCTGAAGCCGTCGGAAACCATACCTCTAGCCCAAGGGCCCAGGCCGTACCGTTATCGCCGTTCAGATAGGGTACGGTCAGGAAACGCATGTTGATATCGCCGAGCCCAGATTCATTTGTCGGCAAGCCGGCCCCCGTCAAGTCAAGCGACCTGTACGGAACGCGAATGCGGTACTGCCAATCGCCGTTGGCGAAAGGTGTTCTGAATTCGAAGGTCGTCACGTTCCCGGTAGCACCGTCCCCGAGATCCTGATATTCGTTATAGAGGCGCACATCGTTTTGGAAATTGATCGGGTTTGTTCCGGACTTGTCGGCCTTTGATGCGAACTTGCTCTCACCCTCTGCTACATCGACCCCTTCTTGAGCCAATGCAGTATTCGCTTGGCCAATGGCTATCGTAGCGCACAGAAGCATTGGAAAA
>PIVL01000284.1 GCA_003354145.1 Paracoccaceae bacterium | reverse complement strand
TCGACGATGGCACCAACAGAGCTGCCGGACTTGCGCAGCCCGTCGAGATATGTCGCCCATTCATCCGCTGCTACTGCATCCGGAACCCAAAACGGGTTTTGTTCAATCTCCCCTAAATCAAACCGTGAACGGTCGATTTGATGTGGCCCCATCTGAACCATGTATCCGGTAATCTGAACATCCGGCGCAATTGCGTGGATTGCTTCGCGCGCCAGACCTCCAGCCGCCACACGTGATGCCGTTTCGCGGGCTGATGACCGCCCGCCACCACGATAATCGCGAATGCCGTATTTCTGGAAATAGGTGATATCCGCGTGACCGGGCCGGAATTTGTCTTTGATGTCGCTATAGTCTTTGGATCGCTGATCGGTGTTTTCGATCAATAACTGCACCGGGGTCCCCGTGGTCACACCTTCAAACACGCCAGACAATATCCGCACCTCGTCGGCTTCGCGCCGCTGCGTGGTGTATTTGTTCTGACCCGGTTTACGTTTGTCCAGCCATTGCTGGATCACCGCCTCGTCAACCGTCACACCCGGAGGGCACCCATCCACAGTGGCCCCAATCGCAGGTCCGTGGCTTTCGCCCCAGGTGGTGACGCGGAAGAGATGGCCAAAGCTGTTGATCGACATAAGTAAAGCTCCTTTGACGATGTCATTACCGATGCCGCCTTTGCTGCTCAAGGTCTTTCGCCTTGCGCGCGGCATACTAGCCCCCTAATAAGAAACTACCTCGGGGGGCCTTAGGCTGAGACGTACGATGTGCGGACCCGTTGAACCTGAACCAGTTAACACTGGCGGAGGGAAGGTTTCGGACTAGTGTCCACCCTTACCCTTCCGTCGCAATTGAAAGGGATACCATGAAGTATCTGACACTTGCAGCGGGAGTATTCTGTGCCACGGCAGCGATTGCCGAGACACCGGAACTGACCGTTTACACCTATGACAGCTTTGTTTCCGATTGGGGCCCCGGCCCTGCGGTCAAAGCCGCGTTTGAAGAGACCTGTGGCTGTACGTTGAAATTTGTCGGTGCAGGCGACGGGGCGGCGTTGCTGGCCCGGGTCAAACTTGAAGGTGCGCGGACAAAAGCTGACGTTGTTCTTGGATTAGACACTGGATTGATGGCTGCGGCTGAAGAAACCGGATTGTTTGCCGAACATAGCGTAACCGCCGATTACGATCTGCCTATCAACTGGACGGATCCGGTGTTTGTGCCCTTCGATTGGGGCTATTTTGCGTTTGTTCACAATGCAGATCAAAAAGGCCCGTCCAATTTCAAGGAACTGGCTGACAGCGATCTAAAAATCATCATTCAGGATCCACGGTCATCTACCCCCGGTTTGGGCCTGCTTTTGTGGGTCAAGGCGGCCTATGGCGATCAGGCTCCGGCGATTTGGGAAGGTCTGTCCGACAATATCGTCACCGTGACCAAGGGCTGGTCCGAGGCATATGGCCTGTTTCTGGAAGGCGAGGCCGATATGGTTTTGTCCTACACAACATCGCCCGCCTACCATCTGATCGCCGAAGAGGATGCCACCAAGACAACGGCTGCATTTGATGAAGGTCACTATATGCAGATCGAAGTTGCTGGCAAAATTGCTGGTACGGAGCAGCCTGAGTTGGCCGATGCGTTCTTAGAGTTCATTGTTACAGATGCTTTCCAGTCGATTATTCCGACAACAAACTGGATGTATCCGGCGGTTATTCCGGCAGAAGGGTTGCCTAAAGGGTTTGAAACTTTGAGCCAACCCGTAAAGGCGCTGCTGGTTCCTGCTAACAAAGCAGGTGAAACGCGAGACAAGGCACTGGCCGAATGGTTGGACGCGCTGAGTCAGTAAACCCCAAACCAGGAATTGGCGCGGCGGTTTTTGTCGTCGCGCTGATTTCGGCCTGTTTAGGGTCTGTTTTTTGGTACGCCAAAGCCGGCAGCGGCCTAAGTGCGTATGACTGGGCCGCTGTGCGATTTACTTTGCTGCAAGCAGTTTTGTCCGCAGTTTTCAGCGTTGCACTGGCAATTCCGGTTGCCCGCGCTTTGGCCCGGCGACAGTTTTTTGGGCGACAGGCCATTATCGTGGTTTTGGGCGCGCCATTTATTTTACCGGTAATCGTGGCTGTTTTGGGTTTGCTACAGGTGTTTGGCCGGGCAGGGTGGGTCAGTGTTGCGTTGGGCTGGATTGGTTTGCCCCCTTTCCAAATATACGGGCTGCATGGCGTGGTTCTGGCGCATGTGTTTTTCAACCTTCCATTGGCGACACGTCTGATCTTGCAAGGCTGGCAGGATATCCCCGCCGAACGGTTTCGCCTCGCGGCCCAACTTGGCGCTGGGCCCGTCGCGATGTGGCGGTTACTGGAAAAGCCAATGCTGATGAGGCTGGTGCCGGGCGTATTGGCTGTCGTGTTTGCGATTTGTCTGACCAGTTTTGCTGTGGCTTTGACTCTTGGTGGTGGACCAAAGGCAACAACAATCGAACTGGCAATCTATCAGGCGTTTCGATTTGATTTTGATCTGAGCCGCGCAGCAACGCTGTCAGTTGTGCAGATCGTGTTGACCGGAACGGCAGCTTTGATCGCTTTCAATGTCTCGCATAGTGATGGTTGGGGAGGCGGTCTGGATCGCCCTGTTCAGCGTTGGGACACGCAGTCATTTGGTGCGCGAGGCCTTGATGCTGCAATTATCACCGCGGCGGGCCTTTTTTTGTTGCTGCCGATGGCGGCTATCGTGCTGTCCGGCCTGCCAAAGGTGTTCTTCTTGCCGGGCGTTGTTTACTCTTCCGCTTTCACTTCGATTTTGGTTTCGCTCGGAAGTACTTGTGTGTTGCTGTTATTGGCGATCCCTATCGCTTTGGCTGCGGTCACACGGCGATACTCGTGGATCGAGATGGTTGGCTTGTTGGGGTTGGCCACGTCGCCTTTGGTTATCGGAACCGGGCTGTTTTTGCTCATTAATCCCATATTAGACCCGTCTTTATTGGCCTTGCCGGTCACCGCTCTGGTTAATGCCATTCTGGCTTTGCCCTTTGCGCTGCGCATTTTGGTTCCGAGTGCGCGCGAAGTCGTGGTGCGGTTTGGGCGGCTGGGACTGGCATTGAATATGCAGGGCTGGCAATTTTTGCGGCGCGTGGTGTTACCACGGATGCGGCCCCAGATCGGATTTGCCGCCGGTTTGACGGCGGCGTTGTCGATGGGGGACCTAGGGGTGATCGTATTATTTGCAGATCCGGAAAGGGCGACTCTGCCATTGCAGATCTTTCGCCTTATGGGGTCTTTTCAGATGCAGGCGGCGGCGGGTGCAGCATTGTTGTTGCTGGTACTTTCGTTGGCGGTATTCTGGCTACTGGATCGGGGATGGCGTCGATATGCTAAAGATTGAAAATGCGGTTATTGAGAACGGCGACTTTTGGCTAAGCGCGAATCTGCAGGTAGAGACCGGTCAAAAGGTGGCTGTTATTGGTCCCTCTGGCGCTGGAAAATCGACACTAATAGGGGCAATTTCCGGTTTCTTTCCATTGAAAGACGGGCAAATATTCTGGAACACTTCCGATATTTCACAGACGAATCCGGGGTTGCGGCCAGTGGCCATGTTGTTTCAGGACAGCAATTTGTTCCCGCATCTCAGTGTGGCGCAGAATGTAGGGTTGGGGATACGACCAGATCTTAAACTAACCCCAAGGCAATCCGATATTGTACAGACTGCGCTTGTTAGGGTCGGATTGGAGGGGATGGCGGACCGCAAACCTGCGGAATTGTCAGGTGGTCAACAAAGCCGTGCCGCTTTGGCACGTGTGCTGGTGCAGGATCGGCCGTTGCTTTTGCTGGATGAACCCTTTGCTGCGCTTGGGCCAGCGTTAAGGGTGGAAATGCTCGACCTGGTGGACGACCTTGTGCGTGAAACCGGGGCGACTTTGCTGATGGTCAGCCATGCGCCCGAAGATGCCCGACGGATTGCCGATCAGGTTATTCTGGTCGAGGGCGGGGTGGCGCATTCCCCTCAGGATACCAAAACCCTGCTGGACAATCCGCCCCCCGCCCTGCGTGCCTATTTGGGCTAGGCTGTTATTTTTTGCCGGACTCGCGTCACGGACAACGCTGCCTGTGCCGCCTCGCGCCCTTTGGTGACGAAATGCTCGCGGTAGATGGCTTTGTGGTGATCGGTTTCCTGATAATGATGCGGGGTCAGGGATACTGACAGAACTGGTACACCGCTGTCCAGCCCGGCACGCATCAGCCCGTCGACTACGGCCTGCGCTACAAAGTCATGGCGATAGATACCGCCGTCGACCACAAACGCAGCGCCGATTACTGCGCCATAGCGCCCTGTCTGAGCAAGGTCGCGTGCCAAAAGCGGCAGTTCGAATGCTCCGGGCACGTCAAACACATCGACCTGTTCAGATGGGATAAGTTCCAGAAACCCGTCTAGTGCGCGATCAACAATATCCGCGTGCCATTGTGCTTTGATGAAAGCATATCGGGTGAGTGTCATAAGTAATCTCCTTTAGGTTCAGACACGTACACCCAGGGCGATTACGAACAGGTACGCCGCTGTCATGCGACGCACTGCACGTTCTCTGTCATCCGGACTATGACCGTCGGTTCTGGCATCTCACCAGATCTGCTGACCAAAGGGGTTTAAAAACTCCAATGCGCTCGCGGACTTACAGATCAGGTCTGCATACCGCCGGTGGGGAATTTCGCCCCGCCCTGAGAACAAGGCAAGTCTTGTCAAATGACGCGCCAACCTGCAAGAGAAAATACAACACCCGAGGTAGCCCATGCATCCCAATCAAGTTTACCATACCGCTGACGCCGCACAGAACCTGAGCTTTGCCCGAGAGCGCGGGTTTGGCGTTCTGGCGGTCAGTGTCGATGGCGTCCCGTTTATCTCGCATGTTCCATTCATCGTTGCGGATGACGGCAAGTCGCTGGATATGCATCTGGTGCGGTCCAATCCGATTGCGCGGGCGTTAAAGACACCGTTGCAAGCGCGTGTCGCGGTAAGCGGGCCGGACAGCTATGTCTCGCCCGATTGGTACGAGGTGCCGGATCAGGTGCCGACGTGGAATTATGTGGCGGTGCATCTGTCCGGGACGCTGGAGCTGCGGCCACAGGAAGAGTTGCGCGATTTGCTGGACCGGCAATCGGCGGTGTTTGAGGCGCGGCTGGACCCCAAGCCACGTTGGACGACGGGCAAGATGGATGCGGATGCGCTTGCAAAAATGATGCGGATGATTGTGCCGTGCCGTATGCAGATTGCGTCGGTGGACGGGACCTGGAAACTAAGCCAGAACAAACCCGATGAGGTGCGCCTGCGGACTGCGGATTTTGTGGATGGATACGGGCAGGGCGCGGAAATACAATTGTTGGCGGCCCTGATGCGTGGTGCATAGACACTTGGGAATCCGACTTCTAGGGTGCAGCAGAATTCACCGACAGGAGCATATGCCTTGAAACTTCATTACGCCGCTGCATCCCCGTTTGTTCGCAAAGTTCTGGTAGTGTTGCACGAAACCGGTCAGATTGACGATGTAGAGCTATTGGACTGCGCGCCGTCCCCTCTTGCCCCTGATGACGATTTCCGATCAAAAAACCCGCTTGCCAAACTGCCAACGCTTGAACGCCCGGATGGCCCGTCATTGTATGACAGTCGGGTGATTTGTGCCTATCTGGATGATCGCGCCAAAAGCGGGCTTTACCTTGCTGGAAATGCGCATTGGGATACTTTGGTTCTTGAAGCTACGGCAGATGGCATCATGGATGCGGGTATTCAGATGGTTTACGAAGCCCGGTTCCGGCCCGAGGAAAAACAATGGCCCGAGTGGGTAGAGGGACAGTGGGGCAAGGCCAGCACCGCCATTAATACGTTGAATGATCGCTGGATCGAACAACTTTCAGGGCCTTTGAACATGGGTCAGATCGCTGTCGCCTCAAGAAGCAGGGTATCCCAGCGCGTACCTCCGTCCGGATACAATCCTGCACCTGCGCGATCATCCAAATAAGCACAAATCACCCGGCTGTCATACAATGACAGGCCGTCCGGGCGTTCAAGCGTTGGCAGTTTGGCAAGCGGATTTTTTGATCGGAAATCGTCATCAGGGGCAAGAGGGGACGGCGCGCAATCCAATAGCTCAACATCGTCAATCTGACCGGTTTCGTGCAACACGACCAGAACTTTGCGAACAAA
>PIVL01000283.1 GCA_003354145.1 Paracoccaceae bacterium | reverse complement strand
TTAATGTGTGTACTGTATACAGGATACACTAAGAAGATCCCCCAGGGACGAAACACAACCAAGGGAGTTTGGAATGAAACTGAAATACTCAATTGTCGCAACGACGGTGGCTGCACTGGCCGCGTCGACTGCTGTGGCCGATATCAAAGTGGGCTTTATCGGCTCGCTTTCATCTGACACCGGCCTGTCCACATTGCGTGGTGCCGAGATCGCCATTGACGAGATTAACGCCAAAGGTGGCGTGAACGGCGAGCAGATCGTGCTGGTCAAAGCCGATACCGGGCAAGATCCAACCGAAGGTGTTAAAGCCTTCGAATATCTGGCCGAGACTGAAGAAGTTGATTTCATCATCTCAGGCTCGATCGACGATGTATCTTTGGGATGGATGCCCCGGATGCAGGAATTCCAGATTCCAACGCTGGATACATGGACATCTTATATCGGCATCATCGACATGGTGGTCGAAGATTACGACTCGATGCGCCCCTATTTCATGAACATTGCTTCGGATGAGGCTTTGGCGACGCTTTACATCGATTTTGGCAAGGACGTTCTGGCCGATCAAATGGGTTGGTCATCGGTTGTCGTTCTGGCCGAGGATACGGCTTTTGGCGGCGCGATTACCGGCCTTGTAACTGAAGCGCTGGCACCGAATGCTGGCATCGAAGTCAAAGATATCATTGTTTATGATATCGCCACAGTCGACTTTGCGCCAATCTTCTCGCGGGCCGTCGATACCGGGGCTGATTTCATCTATCTGGTCAGCTCGGTCAATTCGCAGGTCGTATCATCGCAATATGTGAAACTGCAGGTGCCGCTGGGCATGACCGGTGTAAACGTGGCCGCACTTGGTCAGGAATACTGGGAAGACACAGGCGGAGCAGGTGGTGGCATTTCAACCCTGTCCCCGGTTCCATCCGTTGGCTTTGAAATGGACCCCGTCAGCCAGGAATTCCTGAACACATATCAGGAACGTTATACCAGCCGTCCGATTATCCCCCACTTCAACGGCTTCAACGCCTATTTCGGTTTGAAACAAGCGATGGCCGCCGCCGAAGAAGCAGGTGGCTTTGATCTGGATGGCTGGGTGCCAGCAATGGAGAAACAGGATCTGATCCTGGAAAAAGACGGCGAAATGTGGCTGCGCTACGGGTTCTGGGGCAACGACGAGGTCGAGCCACGCACAGGCCGCACCTATCCCCATAACGCTCGGTTCGATATTACCGCGCCTTATGATGATGCGTCACCTTCCATGGTGGTAATCCAGTGGTACGAAGACGGCACAAACGCCGTTGTCTACCCCGAGAAATACGCAACCGGTAAATTCACTGTCCCAAGCTGGGTAAAGAAATAACCGACTAAACAGAACAGGGCAGCGCCTTATCTGCGCTGCCCTGATGCTCTGAGGCAGGCTTACACACATGTTGCAGATACTCATTCAAGGGCTGTTGCTCAGCGGTCTCTATTCGCTGATTGCAATGGGCTTTATGTTGATATTCAGCGTCGGGCGGGTCTTGAACCTGGCCTATGGCACTTATCTGATGTTCGGCGGATACGTCTATTTCTACGTCTCGCAAATGCTGGGAATGCCGAAACTCGTTGGCGTTGCCATGGCAGGCGTGATGGGTGTGTTAATGGGCATTGCCAAATTCAAGCTGCTGGTCAAACCCCTTAAAGGCGATCATGTGGCGGTTGAGATTTCTACGCTGATCCTGGCTGTCGTCTTACAAGCCGGAGTGGTTTTGATCTTCGGCGACAGCTCGAAAATCCTGCTGCCGATTGTGCCCGGAGTGACCTATATCGCCGGGGCCTCGGTCACCTATAACATCCTGTCTGCGACCATTGCCAGCTACGCCATATTGGCGATACTCTATCTGTTCGTGCGCAAGACCCACACAGGACGCGCCATGATGGCGGTGTCGATGGACCCCAAGGGCACCGCCATATCCGGCATCGACTCGGACCGGATCAACATGATCACATGGGGCATTTCGGGCTTGCTTGGCGCCGTCGCCGGGGTGTTTTTCGCCAGTTACACGCAGCTTTCGCCACACATGTGGGTCGCCCCCCTGATCCTTTCCGTGGCCGTGGTTATCGTTGGCGGCATTGGGTCTATCGTCGGCACCTTGGTCGTCGCCCATATCATCGGCTTCATGGAAGTCATCGTCGTCGCATGGTTCGCGCCAGAACTGCGTGGCGTGTTCACCATGTTGTTGATCATAACTGTTCTAATCATCCGCCCGCGTGGCCTTTTTGGTCGGGAGGAGTTGTAACATGGGCCTGCGTTGGTATCATTTCGCCCTTTGGGCCGCCTTTATCGCGTTCATGGCTTTGCTGCCAGAACTGGTGTCCAAGGGCACCCTGCGCACCATCATTTTCGCCAATTTCCTTGCGGTCTTTGCCATCAGTTGGGATGTGTTGTCTGGTCGTACTGGTTATATCAGTTTCGGCCATCCGTTCCTGATTGGCATCGGTGCTTATACCTCGGCGATCCTGACCAAACGCTATGGTTTTGAGATAGAGGTCGCCATTCCAATAGCCGTGCTGATGACCATGCTCGGGGGGCTGATTGTTCTGCTCCCTGCCCTGCGCATCAAAGGCAGTTATTTTGCGCTGGTGACGCTGGCGTTTATGGAGCTGATGTACCAATTGGTGCAAGTTATCCGCCCGGATTTAACTGGCGGTACGCGCGGCATGTCGGGAATTCCGACTCTGACCCGCGGGGCGCTGAACGGATATTACCTGTCTGTCACGCTGATGCTATGTGTGGCCATATCCATGTGGTTGCTCATGAAAACCAGAGTAGGAACGGCGCTTAGTGCAATTGGTATGAACGAAGAATCCGTGCGCGGCTCTGGCCTTTCAGTGACCAAACTGAAGATGTTCGCCTTTCTGACCGCCGCCGCTGTTGCAGGGTTGGGTGGTGCGTTTTACGTGCATTATCTCGGCTCTGTCGCACCACGGGCACTCTTTGACATCAACTTTCTATTCACTATTATTGTAGCCGCCCTGATTGGTGGATCATCCACCATCATCGGCCCAGTCATTGGTGCGTTTTTCCTGACCTTTCTGTTGGAAGGCCTGCGCCCCTACCTGCCTGGGGCCGAACGGTATTTTATATACGGGGGCATTGCTCTGTTGCTTTATATGTATCAACCCAAGGGCCTGATTGAGATTTTCACGCAAGGTTGGACGCGGCTGCGCAGCAGGTGGACGACATGACCAATGCGCTTGAAATCAAGAACCTCGTCAAACGATTTGGCGGCCTCACTGCCACCGATGATCTGTCATTTGACATCGAACAAGGTGAGTCAATTGGTCTGATCGGCCCTAATGGAGCGGGCAAAACCACGGTGTTTTCGCTGGTGATGGGCGAGCATCGCCAGACCTCGGGCACCATCACGCTTTATGGCGAGGAAATATCTAAATTGGGCACCTCGTCGCGTATTCGCCACGGTGTCAGCCGCACCTATCAGGTGCCCCGCCCCTTTGCCGAAATGAGCGTGGTAGAAAACATTCGCGTCGGGCTGATGCCTGACAGTATCTGGCAAATGATCGCCCAAGGCCCGAACCGCGAACGTGAGATTGAACTGGCGCTTAGTGTCGGATTTGACGAGGCCGACCTGCAACGCACCCCGGCAGAACTTTCGATGGGGGATTTGCGGAAACTAGAGATGGCCCGAACTATGGCAACCGGGCCCAAACTGATGTTGCTGGACGAGGTATTCGCCGGTCTGACCGTCGCCGAAATCGCCCAGATTGCCGAACTGATCCAGCAGATGCGCAAAGACGGCATGACATTCTTGATCGTCAGCCATGACCTGAAGGCACTTGAGCCGCTGATCGACCGGACCATCGCCATAAACTATGGCAGGATGATCGCGGATGGCAGTTTTGAGGACGTGATAGCGAACGAGGCCGTCCGTTCCTCATATTTGGGGACAGCATAATGGCGTTTCTTCAGATCACTGACCTTTGTGCCTATTATGGCAAGGCGCAGGCCCTGCACGAGGTTTCGCTGAATGTTGAACAGGGCGAAATCATTGCCATTGTCGGGGCCAATGGTGCCGGGAAATCAACCTTGTTGGACAGCGTGATTGGCCTGACCAAGACGACCGGCGACATCACCTTGGAAGGCACGTCCATTGTTGCGATGAACAGTTCTCAGATCGTGCGGCGTGGCGTTGGCTATGCCACAGAACGGTTCAACCTGTTTCCTTACATGAGCGTGCGCGACAACCTGATGGTGGGTGCTTATACGGCGCGTGACGATGTGCAAAAGAACCTTGATATGGTGCATAAACTGTTCCCGCGCTTGCAAGAGCGCGAGCATCAGGAAACCAGCACGCAATCAGGTGGTGAACGCCAGATGGTATCGCTGGGACGCGCGTTGATGACCAGCCCGCGATTGCTTCTGGTGGACGAGCCAACCATTGGTCTGGCCCCCAAGGTCTGTCTGGAAATCGCCGACGTTCTGCGCCGGTTGCGCGATGAGTTTGGCACCACGATTGTCATCACCGAACAGAACGCCAATTTCGCCATGACATTGGCCGAGAGGCTTTATGTTCTTGAAAACGGATCAATAAAAGCCGAAGGCACTGTGGACGAATTGCGCGATGATCCGCGTTTGTCCGAGGCGTATTTCGGGTTATAGAATCAGAACTGCGCCACCATGGCCAAAGCGACAACTGCCAACATCGACAACGCCATCGCAATATTGATTTTGCGATGCGTTGATCCGGGCAGATCAAGGCTGCCCAGTTTGATCCCGAAATGCAGCCAGACAAAGTGGATCGGTATCCAGATCGCGTTGATAATGGCAAATTTCAGCACCGTCTCGACGCCAAGGCTGGACGGCCAGAACAAAAAACCGGTGAATAGCGCGGTGTTCACCGCATAGGCTTTGGGGTTGATGATCTGAAGCGCGATCCCGCCATAGATCCCAGGAGCGTTTTGACGTTTTATAAACCCGATCTTTGATCCGGCAAATGCAATCCGCGCTGCCAGATACAATAGATACATGACAGACAGACCAAACAAGATGGTCCTTATGCGTTCATCCGCCAGCACGACTGCGGCCAGTCCGCTGACCACACCCAACGCGACCAGATTAGTGCCGATGAACAGGCCCCACAAATATCGGGTTCCGGCCGAGGCGCCAAAACCTGACCCGACGCCCGCCACAGTCAACACCCCCGGCCCCGGCGTGATTAACAGAAAGAACACTGCAGCTGCAAAAGTCAGCAATAGTTGATGCCTCTATTTCCGTTTTCTTTCAACTTGCACCCCCCTTGCACCCGCTTTACCAGAAATGAAAGTATGGTGTTGTCGTTAAAGGTGATTATGCCCTATGGTTTGCTGAAAATATGTATCGGATGCTACTGTGAAAATTGGTATAGCAAAATCGCTTGAGGTTGTGAATGGCCCTTATTTTAAAGCTAGCCTGTCAGTGCTTTCACACATTATATCCCATGATTAACTATCTCCCTTTCGATATTTTCTCCAGTAGTGCCATGTGACGTATATGGTGAAGAAAATTGTAAATATGGGCACTCTATTCAATAGTCCGTAAATTGGATCGTACGCAATCCAATTCAAAATCCCAAAAAACGACATCATTACCCAATACATAGCAGGTAGTGATTTTACAAATTTAGTCAAAACGAAAGCTCCTTGAACACCCAACACTTGAGGCAATTCACCAGTATAGTTTTGAACAATCCAACAATTTGATCCGACATTCCACAAGTAGACGCGGCTCGCCTCATGTTGACGCCATTTTGCACACCTATCAAGCCTCTTGGGCACGCCGTGCCAACCCCACCGCCGAGACCGGAAATCACGCTTTAAAGCTATCAGTCCTTTGGGATTATCGCGCCTTTGACGCCTAAAACCCGTGTTGCCATATTGTGTCCGGCCTGCAGACGATCACCTTGTTCGCGCCCCTGCAAATACGCAGCCAGATAGCCGCCGTTAAAGCTGTCCCCGGCTGCGGTTGAATCGACTACTGTTTCAACGGGTGCAAATTCTTCCTGTTTGGTGCCGTCAAATGACACGGGTCCAGCAGCGCCGCATTTCAGCGCTCCGTCGCGCACCCCATATGAAACCATCCGGGCAACCACTGCATCTGTTTCGACATCCCCGAACGCGGCCCGTTCGTCATCTACGCTGGGCAATG
>PIVL01000606.1 GCA_003354145.1 Paracoccaceae bacterium | reverse complement strand
CCTCGACAGCATTGCGCACGTCCTTGCGGCTGCCCATTCCGACATGACCCAGCAACGTGCCGGATTTACCCCAGACCGGCTGCGAATAGCCGCTGTCAGGACGTGTCTGTTTGCCGCCGACATACATTTTTGCGGTGCGGTCGATCTCATCAGCAGGCCCTGCGGTGCCCTTGTTAGGCTTAATCAGGTTCAGCGTTTTGGTTTTGTCTTTGGTGCGGGTATAGGCGGCCAGCCCCTCCCAGCCACCTTCGCGGCCAAAGCCGCTTTCACGTACGCCGCCAAATCCGGCGGCAGCGTCAAACAGGTTGGTGGCGTTGATCCAGACCACGCCCGCAACAAGCTTTGGCGCAATATCCAGCGCCAGATTGACGTTTTCGGTCCAAACTGTCGCGGCCAGCCCATAGCGGGTGTTGTTGGCAAGCGCCACGGCCTCGGGCGGAGTGCGGAACGTTGTCGAGACCAGCACCGGACCAAATATTTCTTCCTGCATCAGCGCGTCAGACGTGGACAATCCGGTGATCAGCGTCGGAGGATAAAAACATCCCTTGGACGGCATCGTGACAGATGCGTGATGGGTATCGCCCGCATCATTTGCAGCGACCAAATCGGTGATTGTCTGCAATTGGATCGGATCAACGATGGCCCCCATGTCGATGCATTTGTCCAGCGGATCACCAAGACGCAGCTTGTCCATGCGGGCGCGCAGACGTTTGTAAAAGTCGTCAGCAATGGTTTCCTGTACCAATAGCCGCGATCCAGCACAGCAAACCTGACCCTGATTGAACCAGATCGCGTCAACCAGACCTTCGATGGCTGAATCGATGTCGGCATCGTCAAACACGATATAGGGGGATTTGCCACCCAACTCTAACGTCAGGGACTTGCCACTGCCTGCCGTTGCTTCGCGGATACGGCGGCCAACACTGGTCGAGCCGGTAAAGGCGATCTTGTCGACGTCTGAATTAACGATCATCTCACCAACTGCGCCATCACCGGTGACGATGTTGACCACGCCCTTCGGCAACCCGGCTTGTTGGCAAATGTCAGCAAACAGCAGCGCCGTTAGCGAAGTGTATTCCGCAGGTTTCAGCACTACGGTATTGCCCATCGCCAGCGCAGGCGCAATTTTCCAGGACAACATCAGCAGCGGGAAATTCCACGGAACGATTTGACCGCAAACTCCGAGAGCCTGACGGTCTGGCAAAGCCTCGTCCATCAGCTGCGCCATACCGGCGTGGTAATAGAAATGCCGTTGCGCCAATGGGATGTCGATATCGCGGGTTTCACGGATTGGTTTGCCGTTATCCAACGTTTCCAGAACCGCGAACAGGCGGCTGTGTTTCTGCAAAAGACGCGCCAATGCATAGAGATAACGTGCACGCCCGTTTCCACCCAGATTTTGCCATTTGCGTTGTGCATGGCAAGCGGCTGCAACGGCATCGTCGACGTCAGATTGCGTCGCCTGGGACAGCGTGGCCAGCACCTCGCCCGTGGCTGGATTGCGGCTGTCGAACCCGTCGCCGGGGGCG
>PIVL01000605.1 GCA_003354145.1 Paracoccaceae bacterium | reverse complement strand
CCACCAACGGCTTCGCTGTAGGAAGTGCCGCCCACCCAAGTGATAATCTCATCGCCAGCTTCTTGGGTAACTGCGAAGGTTTTGGTCGAATAGGGTGTCCACGACAAGTTGCTGTAGGTGTCTGTTGCCGTCCAGTCTATCCCGTTGTCAGACCATTCGACTATGATTTCATCGGTGTAATACGTGCTGGTGCCACATTTGAACGTGACTTCCAAAACGTCCGTATCTGACCCAAAATCCTGCCCGATCCACGCATATTCACCAACAGGCTGGTTTGGAGACACCCACAGCGTCGCGGATATATCACCGTCAAAGGCGTATTCTTCTAAGTATGAGATGCTGTATTCGCCGGAAGAGATTGCATAAGATGCATTGCATTGATCCGCGCCACCGGCGGTAGCCCGCATTTCAATGTCATAAGTCTCAACTTCATTGGTGCCGGTGCCTGAAATCAGACAACGTAATCGCCAATAGCGGTGCGCAGCCATACTAGCTTACCCCGCTGCCGCTAAAAGATCATCATAGGCCGAAGCGGCGTTCGTTATGCCTGATGGTAGTCGGGGCATAATCGCTTCCTTTAGATCGCAACCGCGTCAGCGATTTCGAGGGGAATAGCAGCATCCAGGTCGAAGGTATTTGAGCCACCACCAACCAGAACCGCGACACCAGATGTCAAAGCACCAGTGGCGACGAGCAACGAGGTGTCATCTGTCAGTGCCCAGTGGGTGACAGTTCCATCTCCGGTCACGTCCGCCGATACAGTGTCGGGGATTGTGCAGCGGCGTCCACTGGGGGAACCCGCTGCGTTGGCGCTCAGTGTGATGCCGGTTTCGTTTGCCTTGGTGTAGGTGCTGGTCGCCCCTGCATAGGTTGTTGGTTCCTGTGTGCAAAAGTCGATCCGCGTCCCGTTAGTGCGCAAGTAGTCAAGTGCCGCATCGAATGCCGCGTCGATCATAAAAGGCATGATATTTCTCCATTTTTGTTAGGTTTTCAGGTGCTGAATCTGGATTAGGCAGGATCGCCCGCAGGTGGCAAATCCAACAGCTCGCCATTTCGGCCGACGGAAACCACGCAGGATATTCCAGACGGATTTGTCAACACGGCTGACCAGGTTCCGGTTTTCTGGTTGATCCAAATTGTGATGATGCCTTTGCTGTTTACGCCGATGAAGGATGGTGCCTCGCCGTATTTGTCCGTCAGTTTGGCGCTCACGTTCTCTCTCGGCGCACAGTTGTTCTGCGCCAAAGCAGGCATGGCAAAGCACACGGCCAGAGCCGTTAGGATAATTTTCAACATTGGAATTTCCCCTTGGGGTAAGGCGCTGTCGTGCGACCCGGACTGCGCTACGGGTTGGCTACGGTATCAGATGCAGCCGTGCTGATTGCAAAGGCTCACCATGTAAGCGACCCATTCGGCCATTGGCCGGTCACTGCGCAAGTATCGCACCGTCTGGTTGGACAGTGGTGGCCGGGTCACAACGTCCTTCACCAGTGGCCCTTGGGTGAGGATCGGGCCGGGACACGCTGCCAA
>PIVL01000604.1 GCA_003354145.1 Paracoccaceae bacterium | reverse complement strand
AGCTGAGCACCAGGTTGCAGAACCGGCGCGATCTTGCGACTGGCCCCACCTCGTACCACGCCCGCATGACGGCCATGCGATTGAGTGAACACATCAATAATAGCTGAGCTTTCGCCGTGACGCCGCGTGGTCAGCAATATCCCGTGATCACGCCAATCCATGGTTCATCTGTGCCCTCAAACCCATCCAAATCCGCCGTTTTCTTAGAAAGAAACCGGGCCGGAAAATTAATAATTTTCCCGCTTGCCGTTCCGGTTTACCCTAAACCCGGCTCATCCAGCAAATGGCGACCTTGCCGGTCCTCAACTTCGATCACCCACAAGTCCGGATCAAACCCGCGCTGCCGCGAAATTGCCGCGTCTATATCACGTTCCGTTCCAGCAATCAGTTCGGCCCAGTGGCGATCGCCAGACATCAGATCAAACTCTCGCTGAAACGCCCGCGCTTGCCCGTCCAGTGTGTTCAATTTAACCAGAACCGCGCCTGCCGTGTCATCCCCATGGGCCACGACAAAGGCCGGAATTTCCTGCAATCGCAGGCGAGTCAAATAGGCCTTCACCCAGAAATCTGCGGTCAGCCGGGTCATTCGTTCCCGTCTTTGAAGTTCAGGCCCATTTCTGAATAGCGTTCAGATTCATCCAGCCATTTGGGACGGACTTTTATCTTGAGAAACAAATGCACCTTGCGATCAAGAAATTCCTCAAGCTCTTTGCGCGAGGCCTGACCAATGGCTTTGATAGTCTCACCTTTGTGACCTAGAATGATGCCCTTATGTCCATCCCTTACCACGTAAATCACCTGATCAATCCGGGCACTGCCGTCTTTACGCTCTTCCCAGTTTTCAGTCTCAACCGTCAACTGATAGGGTAATTCCTGATGCAGCCGCAACGTCAGCTTTTCCCGAGTTATTTCTGCCGCAATCATACGTAAAGGCAAATCAGCGATCTGATCCTCGGGGTAAAGCCACGGGCCCTTTGGCAACTGCTCAGCAAGCCATTTGCGCAGATGATCAACTCCGTGACCTTTTTCGGCAGAAACCATAAAGGTTTCGGCAAAGTCATACTGCGCATTCATTTTTTCGGCTAGCGCAAGCAGCGTTTCGTTTGCGACCCTGTCGATCTTATTGATCGCTAGCGCAACCTTACGCCCCTCTCCGACCTCTTGCAGGCCCTCAAGAATGCGTTCCACGCCCTCGGTCACACCGCGATGGGCCTCGATCATCAACACAACCACATCGGCGTCTGCAGCCCCGCCCCACGCGGCGGCAACCATCGCGCGATCAAGACGTCGACGTGGCTGAAACAGTCCCGGCGTATCAACAAACACGATTTGGGCATCACCCTCAATCGCCACACCCCGAATACGGGCGCGGGTGGTTTGCACCTTGTGCGTCACAATCGACACCTTGGCACCGACCATCCGGTTCATCAATGTCGATTTCCCGGCATTAGGTTCGCCAATCAGGGCCACAAATCCGGCTTGTGTCATGTTTTTTGCTCCAGTTTCATCAGCATCGCCGCTGCTGCCGCC
>PIVL01000282.1 GCA_003354145.1 Paracoccaceae bacterium | reverse complement strand
GATGGCTCTACAGAGCAGGACAAGGTTGCGCCGTTGCTGGTGCCTCTGGCTGATGTCACATTGCATATGCCGATGATGGTTTCGGAATATACCGATTTCTACGCTTGTAAAAATCACGCCATGAATGTCGGCACCATGTTCCGAGGCGCAGAAAATGCGTTGCCGCCCAACTGGTTGCATATTCCGATCGGCTACAACGGTCGTGCCTCGACCGTTGTGGTCAGCGGAACCGACATTCATCGACCCAATGGCCAGACCAAAGCACCAGATGCAGACGCCCCATCCTTCGGGCCCTGCAAGCGGCTTGATCTGGAACTTGAAATGGGGGCCATCGTTGGCACTGCATCCGACATGGGTCGGCCCGTCACTGTGGCCGAGGCAGATGCAATGATCTTTGGGTATGTGCTGCTAAACGACTGGTCAGCCCGCGATATTCAGGCTTGGGAATACCAACCACTTGGTCCGTTTCAGGCCAAAGCCTTTGCGACCTCAATCAGCCCGTGGATTGTCACCAAGCCCGCGCTGGAACCATTCCGCACATCGACTCCTCCACGGGAAAAGGAATTGCTGCCGTATCTGCGCGAACCTTCTCCGATGCTGTATGACATCAACTTGTCCGTCAGCATCAGCCCATCCGGTGGCATGCAAACTGTAATCTGCGAAACCAATTATAACGAGATGTACTTTTCCGCCGCCCAACAGCTCGCGCACCATGCCTCATCCGGTTGCGCAATGAATTCCGGCGACTTGCTGGGGTCCGGCACCATTTCGGGTAACAAAAAACATCAACGCGGTTCATTGCTTGAACTCAGTTGGGGTGGAAAAGAGCCACTGACGCTGGACAGCGGCGAGACCCGCAGTTTTCTTGATGATGGCGACACGCTTACCTTGCATGGGCACGCCCAGGGTGATGGCTATCGCATCGGATTTGGCGAGTGCGCTGGTACCATCCTTCCCGCCCACACCCTGACTTAATACGGAGAAACACAATGGCCAAAGCATTCGCGTCCCAAGGGGACATGACCGAAAAGAACATCAGTTTTACCGAAGTCGGCGAGGGACTATGGGCCTTTACCGCCGAAGGTGACCCGAATTCCGGCGTTATCATTGGCGATGACAGCGTCATGATCGTCGAGGCTCAGGCGACCCCGCGTCTGGCAAACAAGGTGATCGAAAAGGTACGCGAAGTCACCGACAAGCCGATCAGCCATCTGGTGCTGACCCATTACCACGCGGTGCGTGTGCTGGGGGCCTCGGCGTTCAATGCAGATCAGGTCATCATGGGCGAAGACGCGCGCGCGATGGTTGTGGAACGCGGGCAAGAAGACTGGGACAGCGAATTCCAGCGGTTTCCCCGTCTGTTTGAAGGTCATGAAAGCATTCCGGGCCTGACATACCCAACCACCACATTCAGCGAAGACATGACGGTCTATCTGGGTAATCGTCAGATCAACCTGATGCATCTGGGTCGGGCCCATACGGCGGGTGATATCGTCATTCATGTGCCCGATCAGAACGTCATGTTTACCGGCGATATCGTCGAGTACCACTCGGCTTGTTATTGCGGCGACGGCCATTTTGGCGAATGGGGCGATACGCTGGACAACATCAAATTTTTTGATGTGGATGCCATTGCACCGGGGCGTGGTGATGCATTGATTGGCAAGGATATGGTCAATGCCGCCATCGAAAACACCCGTGATTTTGTCGCCAGCACTTATCGCCCCGCCGCTCGGGTTGCGGCACGCAATGGCACACTCAAAGACGCATGGGACGCAGTGCGCGAAGAATGCGATCCAAAATTCAGCGACTATGCGATCTATGAACATTGCCTGCCGTTCAACGTCGCCCGTGCCTATGACGAAGCCCGTGGCATCGACACCCCGCGTATTTGGACGGCTCAACGCGACATCGAAATGTGGGAGGCACTGCAGGCCTGAGGCGTCTCTGGCGGGGGCATAATACGCATCTGCGCTGGATCAAATCAATCTGACGCCGAATCGCCTAAACTTATCACAGGAAATTCCAAATCGCACATAGGATCAGGAGACACCGCAAATGAACCAGATTTTCGAAACTCCGATGTACGCTTACAGCCGCCATGCGGATCAGGACGCTACAACACCGCCGCGTCACAAAGTGATCGTAGTTGGGGCCGGTCCAGTTGGCTTGGCCGCCGCTATTGATCTGGCGCAGCAGGGCATCGAAGTTGTCGTGATTGATGACAATGACCGCGTCAGCACCGGCAGCCGCGCCATTTGTTTCGCCAAACGCCCGCTGGAAATTCTGGACCGGTTGGGCTGCTCTGCGCCCATGATCGACAAAGGTGTGCTGTGGAATACGGGCAAGGTATTTTTCGACAAACGGCAGGTCTATGATTTCAATCTGCAGGAAGAAGGCGGTCACGCGTTTCCTGCCTTCATCAATTTGCAGCAATACTATCTGGAAAAATTCCTCGTAGACCGGGTGCGCGAGTTGCAGGCCGAAGGAGCACCAATTGATATTCGCGGCCGCAACAAAGTGTCTGCAGTGGGCACGCATCCTAATCACGTCACCATCGAGATTGATACACCCGAAGGCAGTTACAACCTTGAAGCCGACTGGCTGATCGCCTGCGACGGCGCAAACTCACCGCTGCGCGCTATGTTGGGAAAGGATTTCGTCGGGCGTGTGTTTGAGGATAATTTCCTGATTGCTGACGTGGTAATGGAGGCGGATTTCCCGTCCGAACGCTGGTTTTGGTTTGATCCACCTTTCAACAAAGGCCAGTCCGCGCTGTTGCATAAGCAGCCAGATGGCGTTTGGCGTATTGATCTGCAACTGGGCTGGGACATTGACAAGGACCACGAGAAAAAGCCTGAGAATGTCATCCCAAGGCTCAAGGCGATGCTTGGCGACGATGTCGAATTTGAGCTGGAATGGGTTAGCATCTACACGTTTCAATGCCGCCGAATGGAACAATTCCGCCATAATCGGGTAATTTTCGCGGGCGATGCCGCGCATCAGGTGTCGCCGTTTGGCGCTCGCGGTGCAAACTCGGGGCTTCAGGACACTGACAACCTGTGCTGGAAACTGAAGCTGGTGATCAATGGCGACGCGCCGGAATCGCTGTTGGACAGCTATAACACCGAACGGGTCTGGGGTGCGGACGAAAACATTCAGAATTCGTCGCGATCAACCGATTTCATCACGCCAAAGTCAGGAATGTCGCGGGTATTGCGTGACGCGGTTCTCGACCTGTCAGAGAAATTCGAATTTGCTCGACCTCTGGTGAATTCGGGCCGGTTGTCAGTGCCCTGCACCTATGACGGATCACCCTTAAATTCAGCCGATGCCTTAGACGGCCCTGATCGGTCACGCCCCGGATCAGCTTGCCCGGATGCACCACTGACCGAGGGCTTCTTACTGCCAAAACTGGCTGGGAAATTTACTTTGCTGACCATCGACGCAGACGCGCCTGATGTAATCGAAGAAGACGGCATCACCGTCACGCGGCTCGCATTGTCGCTCAAGAATGACCCAACGCTGGCATTAAAAAACCGCTATCTCGGCGAAGCCACCAGCGGAGTCTATCTGATCCGGCCAGATCAACACGTTGCCGCCCGCCGCCCAAGCTTTGACGACAAACTGTTCCGCGCCGCGATCCGTCGCGCCACTGGTAAGGAGTGATCGACATGTCCGACCTGACCCTGACCCCAAACATCGACGGGGCTGATGACTATTACGCCGAACTGCTGGCCATGCATGATGGCCTCTCACGAGAGGAGAGTGATGCTTTGAACGCCCGGCTTGTGTTGGTGTTGTCCAATCATATTGGCAACCGGACAGTACTGTCTCAGGCACTTGCGGCAGCAGCATTAAAGCCCATCAAGTAATTCAGGATACCCACCGGACACAACAAGGGGTCACGCATGAGCGAAACAATTCTCTATGATTATTGGCGATCCTCGGCCAGCTACCGCGTGCGCATTGCCCTGAATATGGCAGGGATCGATTATACCGCTGTGTCTGTCGATTTGGTTAACGGTGAACAGCGCAACGACGCCTATATGGACAAGAACCCACAGGGTCTGGTTCCGACGCTTGATATTGACGGGCTGCGACTGACGCAATCGCTGGCTATTTTGGATTACCTGAATACCACCCGGGGACTTGGCCTGCTGCCTGACGAACCCGCCGCTCGTGCCAAAGTTCAGGCCGTTGCCCATGCCATTGCCCTGGACATCCACCCAGTCTGCAACCTCAAAGTCGTAAGCTATGCTGCCAGCCTGACCGACACGCCCAATGAAACGCGCACAGATTGGATGCGACGGTTTATCGGCCCCGGGTTAGAGGCCGTTGAGGCCATGTTGGGCCGCTACAACCAGACCCCATTTTGTTGTGGCGACAACCCCGGACTTGTCGACATTTGCCTGATCCCGCAGCTTTATAATGCCGACCGCTGGGGCGTTGATATCTCTCATCTGCCGCGCATTCTAGCCGTTGAACAGGCTTGCGCCAGCACCCCGGCCTTTGCCAACGCCCACCCAGATATGTGCAAACCGGACTAAAGTGACGCTACCGCAATTTTCCGCTCTTGCCTTTGGCCGACCATCCCTAACCCTATCGTAATGAATTTATCATGCTAAAGTTTTGATGTTCGGATACGGTGTCCGGCACATTTTGGGAGAAAACTTTGGAAAATACTTTGCTTGTGGGATTGATCTGCACATTCGCCCTTACGGCCTCTTCACTCTGAAAGGTAACTTATGTCAGATCACGGTTATCAAAGCGGTCGTTTGAACCTGCCATTTGTTGGCATCTGTACTTTTGGCAAATACCCTTATGTCGAAAATTGGGATGCGATTAACGCCGATGTCGCTGTGATGGGTGCCCCTTTCGATTTTGGCGCACAATGGCGATCTGGCGCACGGATGGGGCCACGCGCCATCCGCGAAGCGTCAACCTTGTTCGCATTTGGTCATTCCGGGGCTTATGACTTTGAAGATGATATCACCTATCTTGACCCTGCTAATGTGAGCATTGTCGATATCGGCGACGCCGACATCATCCACACCGACACGACACAAAGCCATGCCAATATCGAATTTGGTGTACGTAAGATGCTTGCCGCGGGCGCTTTGCCAGTGGTGATGGGCGGCGATCATTCCGTCAACATTCCCTGCATCAATGCCTTTGACGATCAGGGTCCGATTCATGTGGTTCAGATCGACGCGCATCTGGATTTCGTCGATGAACGCCACGGTGTACGTTTTGGCCACGGCAACCCAATGCGCCGAGCGGCCGAGAAGCCATATGTCACCGGGCTAAGCCAGATCGGCATTCGCAACGTGTCATCCACTGCGCGTGAAGGCTATGTAGACGCCCGTGCCATGGGCTCGGATATCCAGTCGGTCAGGCATCTGCGTAAGATGGGGACAGAGGCGATGCTCGAACGTATTCCGCAAGGCGCGCGGTATTATCTGACTATCGACATCGACGCTTTTGACCCCTCAATTGCGCCCGGAACTGGCACCCCCAGCCACGGAGGGTTTCTTTACTACGAAGTGTTAGAGTTGATCGACGGGCTTGCCCGACGCGGCGACATTATTGGCCTTGATCTGGTCGAAGTCGCGCCTGACTATGACCAAAGCGGCAGTACATCCATTTTGGCAGCACAATTGCTGATGAATACCATTGGCCGGATTATGCATCGCGACCAAAAGGAATAAGCGCCAGTGACGAAATCCGCCTTTCAAGCCATTCAGGCAATCGATTATTCCGTCATATTTGTGCGCGATATGACGGCGATGCGGCACTTTTATCAGGACGTTTTGCACTTTCAGTTTCTGCGTGAGCTATCGCCAAATTGGGTCGAATACCGCATCGGCAACAACACTTTGGCACTGTCCAAACCCGGGTTGACAGCATCGGACGACCCCACACCAACTGGCAGCGCATCCTTGCAACTCGCGTTTCGAGTGCCCCCGCCTCTGGTCGACCTATGCGCCAAGGAACTTACCGATCAAGGCATCGATCTGGTCTCGCCCCCGACAGACCGGGATTTTGGCCACCGCACATTGTTCTTTCGCGATCCCGATGGCAATCTGCTGGAAATCTACGCCGAGATATAGCGACGAAAGACCAAATGATCGACATTCAGAAAATTCGGGCTGAGACACCTTCCTGCGAGAACTTGTTACATTTCAACAATGCAGGTGC
>PIVL01000603.1 GCA_003354145.1 Paracoccaceae bacterium | reverse complement strand
CATTGGCCGAATTCTACGGAGACATCTTTCCGGACATGGAGCCGGATCACGACGAAGGCGATCTGTTCAAACGCGCCTCTACAGAGGTTTCTAAAGATCTGGCCTACTATCCCACCCCGGACGCGGTGCTAAGGGACGCCCTGAGTGAGCTTAGCACCGCCAGTGAGGATTCCGTGCTCGAACCTTCCTGCGGCGATGGCCGAGTGATGGATTATCTGCGGGCAGAGCATCCCCGCATGACCCTGGCCGGCGTAGAAGTCCATGCGGGACGCGCCACCGAAGCGCGCGCCAAAGGCCATTCGGTTCTGACGGCCAACTTCCTTGAGTGCCCGCCAGATCCCAGATTCGATCTGGTTGTGATGAACCCGCCATTTTACGGTCAGCATTGGCAGAAGCACCTCACCCACGCACGCAAGTTCCTGAAACCGCGCAATCCAAACGACAGGTGGGACCGCAGCTATGGGACGCTGATCTGCATCCTGCCTGCGACTGCGTTCTATGACGGCCATTTGGCTGACATGGGTTTGGTCCGCGCGAATGCTCACACCACGGATCGCGGCTGGCGCGATAGCGGCTGGCACGACCTGCCGGTTGGCTCATTCGCTGAGAGCGGCACCAACGTCCCGACCGGGTATTTTCGATGCTGGGCGGAGGATCTGACATGAGACGCAACGCCCCGAACCACCGCTGCCCAGAATGTCACCGCACATTTTTCAGCGCGGGTGCCGTCGAGACCCATCGGGCAGAGGAGCAAGGCGCGTGTTTGGATCGGTTGCCAGCCATCATGCGGCGCCGGGTGCTCGAGTACCAAAAGCGGTTCGACATCAGCCCGCCGCCCCTGCCCGCCCCGGAAGATGATTTCGATCTATTGGAGGGTTTCTAATGGCGGCAGAGCGACTTCAAAAACAAGGCGGCTACAGCGCGTCACACCCTTGCAACGGCTGTGGCGGCACCGGGCGGATTGCTCATTCAGACAAAACCATCGTGCGCGGCTGCGTTGCGTGGGCGCGCGAACATTACTGGCCTGAGCGGGAAGCCCGCTGGGCGCTTCAAAACCAAGGAGTAGACCTGTGAACAATCAAGAGATCTATGCCAAGATCGAGAAGAATCCGGCCAATGCGTATTTCGAGCAGACCGGTAAAGACATCACCGCCGATCTGGCAACGCTGCCGGTCAATCTGCACCGCGGCCTCGTCGCCTACATGCTGCTTGGTATTCGGCCAGGATCTTTCCTGCGCGCGACCATCTGCAATGATCTGCAACGGGCGGCGTTTACCGCCGACGACATAAGCAAGAACTATTTCATTGCGCTGGCCCGGTTCCGCAACAGCGCCATGCCGGACAGTTGCCACGGCGATTACTCGACACTCGATGAATGGTGTCAGTGGGGTGGCTTGATTGGTCGGGGGGATGCGGCATGAGAGATGATGATTTCCCGATTTGCCGAACCTGTAGCGAAGCCTTCCCTGACGGCGGCGACGGCTGGGACGGCGACTGCCCGAGTTGCGCCGACAAGTCTTGGCTGGCTGAT
>PIVL01000281.1 GCA_003354145.1 Paracoccaceae bacterium | reverse complement strand
ACCATGCCCGAGTGCTGCGAGAACCCCATGCCAACACCGCCGCCATGATGTAGCGAAACCCAGGTCGCACCACTGGCAGTGTTCAGCAGCGCATTCAGCAACGGCCAGTCACTGACCGCGTCCGAGCCATCTTTCATCGCCTCGGTTTCCCGATTGGGCGAGGCGACCGAACCGCTGTCCAGATGGTCGCGGCCAATGACAACCGGCGCCGTAAGCTCGCCGGTTCGCACCATTTCGTTGAACGCAAGGCCAAGACGATGCCGTTGGCCCAGACCGACCCAGCAAATCCGTGCGGGCAACCCCTGAAAGCTGATCCGATCACGGGCCATATCCAGCCATTTATGCAGATGTTTGTCGTCAGGAATCAGTTCTTTGACCTTGGCATCGGTTTTATAGATGTCCTCGGGGTCACCCGACAACGCAACCCAGCGAAACGGCCCGACCCCGCGACAGAAAAGCGGGCGAATATAGGCCGGAACAAAGCCCGGAAAGGCAAATGCGTCTTCCAGACCTTCGTCCAAAGCCACCTGACGGATGTTGTTGCCATAATCCAGCGTCGGCACCTTGGCATTCCAGAATTCAACCATCGCAGCTACGTGAATTTTCATGCTGGCCCGCGCAGCTTTTTCCACGGACTTGGGATCGCTTTCACGTGCTGCGCGCCATTGTCCCATGCTCCAGCCAAGCGGCAGATAGCCGTTCAATGGATCATGCGCACTGGTCTGGTCGGTCACGATATCGGGGCGCATTCCGCCAGCTTTCATACGCGCAGCAAGTTCGGGGAAAATGTCGGCGGCATTGCCCAGCAGGCCAACTGATTTTGCTTCGCCAGCTTTGGTCCAGCGGTCGATCATTTCCAACGCCTCATCAAGCGTATCGGCGCGTTCGTCCAGATACTTGGTGCGCAACCGAAAATCGATACTATCCGGGTTGCATTCGACCGCCAAACAACAAGCCCCGGCCATCACCGCGGCCAAAGGCTGCGCGCCGCCCATACCGCCAAGGCCGCCAGTCAGTATCCATTTACCCCTTAGGTCACCACCGTAATGCTGACGGCCTGCTTCGGCAAATGTCTCGTAAGTTCCCTGCACAATGCCCTGGGTTCCAATGTAGATCCACGAACCAGCGGTCATCTGGCCGTACATCGCCAAGCCCTTTTTATCGAGCTCATTAAAGTGATCCCAGTTTGCCCAATGCGGCACCAGATTGCTGTTGGCAATCAGCACACGCGGCGCGTTTGAGTGGGTTTTGAACACGCCCACAGGTTTGCCCGATTGCACCAGTAGTGTCTCATCACCCTCAAGCTTTTTCAGTGAGGCAACAATATGATCAAAATCCTGCCACGTTCTGGCGGCCCGGCCGATACCGCCATACACTACCAGTTCATGCGGGTTTTCAGCGACTTCCGGATGCAGATTGTTCATCAACATCCGCATCGGTGCCTCGGTTTGCCAACTTTTCGCAGTAATGTCAGGGCCAGTGGGCGGATAGATATCACGGGTGTTATGTCGCTTGTCGGTCATGACAGGTCTCCTGCTTGAACTAGTCGTTGTAATTCCTTGAGAATACTCAGTAAATGAACTCGGACTTGATCGGCTTTCGCCTGATCGTACGTCCAGGGGGCGCTTTCCAGCATGTATGTGGATTGCGCCAATTCCATTTGGATCGCGTGAATTCCGGTCCGGGGTTGACCATAATGGCGCGTGGTCCAACCGCCCTTGAACCGTCCATTCAGGACGGATGTATAATCCCTTGCCCTAGCGCAAATTTCGTTCACGTTGGTTTCAATACGGGCATCGCATGTTGTGGATAAGTTGGTGCCAATATTGAAGTCCGGCAGGGTTTCGTCAAATAAGTAGGGGATAACTGACCGGATCGAATGGCAATCGTACAGTATTGCAACGCCATGATCGGCTTTGACGCGTTCCAATTCTGTGGATAACGCAGCATGGTAGGGTTCATGATACAGTGCAGTGCGACGCGCAACTTCTGCCGCGTCCGGCTTGCAGCCCTCGCGATAGATCGAATTTCCGTCAAAATCCGTAATCGGGCATAGTCCAGTTGTGTTTTGCCCCGGATACAGACTTTGCCCGTCTGGCGCGCGATTTACGTCGATTACATACCTGTGGACAGGTGTTCGAACCATGGTAACTTCGCCTACTAGCCCCTTGTAAAGTTTGTGAATATGCCAATCTGTATCAGCGAGCTTTTGTCCACATTCATTCAAATTAAACCATACATCTTTCGGGACATCCACACCGGTATGCGGCAACCCAAGAACAATCGGACCAGTCCCCTGAACCACTTCAATCATGTGCAACAACCTCGCAAAACGCACCATTTCGCACAAGATTTGCTGCCGTTTGAATGTCCGGTGCAAGATAGCGATCATCTGTCAGTGTTTTCACGTCCACGCGCAACCGATCCACAACCGATTGCAACGCATCGGACGTTTTCAACGGCGCGCGAACCTCTACTCCTTGGGATGAACACATAGCTTCAACCCCCTGAATTACCGATAAATTCTCTGCCATTCTCATTAACCGAAATGCTCCATGCGCGGCCATGCTTACGTGGTCTTCCTGGTTGGCTGATGTCGGCGTGCTGTCAGTCACACAGGGGTTTGCCAAATGTTTGTTCTCGCTCATCAGGGCAGCGGTTGTGACCTCGGCGATCATAAAGCCGGAATTCAGCCCGGGATTTGGCGTCAGGAACGGAGGTAAATCATAGCTTAGCGTCGGGTCCACCATCAGCGCTACGCGGCGTTGCGAAATCGCGCCAATCTCGGCCAAAGCCAATGCGATCTGATCTGCGGCAAATCCGACAGGCTCAGCGTGGAAATTTCCGCCCGAGACAATGCGTCCCTCGCCCGTCAAAACCAACGGGTTATCAGTCACCGCATTGGCCTCGATCTCGAGGGTGCGTCCTGCCATCCGGACCACGTCCAAAGCGGCACCAACGACCTGCGGCTGACAGCGGATACAATACGGATCCTGTACGCGATGATCATCAACGACATGGCTCTCGCGGATTTCGCTGCCAGCCATCAACGCGCGCATTTTTGCGGCAACGTCTATCTGCCCCTGATGCCCACGCAGCGAGTGTATTTCTGCGGCCAAAGGCGCCGTCGATCCCATGATCGCATCGGTGCTCATTGCGGCGATGATGATAGAATTCTCCACCGCTCGCTGTGCCTCAAACAGTCCGGCCAAAGCGCAAGCGGTCGAAAACTGCGTGCCATTGATCAGCGCCAGCCCTTCCTTTGGGCCAAGAACAACGGGCGTCAATTCGGCCTGTGCCAGCGCTTCGTTGCCCGGCATTCTTTGCCCGTCAATCACCGCCTCGCCCGCGCCAGTCATCACCGCTGCCATATGCGCCAGCGGCGCCAGATCACCTGATGCACCGACCGATCCCTGATGCGGCACAACCGGGACAACACCGCTTGCCAACATGCCTTCAAGCAGGGCGCAGATATCCCAACGCACACCGGATGCTCCTCGTCCCAGTGACAGCAGTTTCAGCACCATCATCAGCCGCGTCAAAGGCACTGACAGCGCATCACCAACACCACAGCAATGCGACAAGATCAGGTTTTCCTGCAGTTTTTCGGTGTCCTCAGGCGCGATTTTTTGGCTCGCCAATTTGCCGAACCCTGTGTTCACGCCATAAACCGCTTCGCCACCCGCAGCAGCCTGCGCCACCACTTTTGCCGCGATCTCGACCGCGGGGCGTGCCTCTGGGCAAAGCGTAACTGAACGCTGCTCGCGGTAAATACTCTCTAAATCTGCTAGCGTGACACTACCCGGTGTTACGATCATCCTTTGCCTCCGAAAATACGTCTGTGCAGTGAGTTAAAGCCGATGCGATAGGCAAGCTCGGCCGGTTCAGCCACGTCCCAGATCGCCAGATCGGCGCGCAATCCGGGCGCTATGCGCCCGGTGTCAGTTAAGCCCAATGCCTGCGCTGCATGACAAGTCACGCCCGCCAATGCCTCAAGTGGGGTCAGCCGGAACAGGGTGCATCCCATGTTCATCACAAGCAGTAACGACGCCAGCGGTGATGACCCCGGATTGCAATCGGTCGCCAAAGCAATAGGCACACCTTGGTCGCGCAAGGCGGCAACCGGTGGCATTTGGGTTTCGTGCAACGTATAGAACGCGCCTGGAAGCAATACGGCAACGGTTTCCGCCTTTGCCAAGGCATGTGCATCTGCCGCGTTTGCGTATTCGATATGATCCGCAGACAAGGCGCCGTATTGCGCAGCCAACGCCGTTCCGCCGATATGTGACAATTGTTCCGCGTGCAGTTTGACCGGCAGGCCCAGCGCTGTGGCCGCATCAAACACCCGCGCGATCTGGGTTGTGTCAAAGGCGATGCCTTCGCAGAATCCGTCAACTGCATCAACCAACCCTTCGGCATGGGCTGCCTGAAGCGTCGGCAGGCAGACCTCGTCGATATAGGCATCCGGACGACCCGCGTATTCAGGCGGAACCGCATGCGCACCCAGAAAACTGGTCTTGATCCGCACATCTCTTAATGTTCCAAGTGCACGGGCCGCGCGCAGCATTCGTAATTCGGTGTCGGCGTCCAGCCCATAACCTGACTTGACCTCGACGACCGAAACCCCTTCGGTAATCAGCGCATCCAGTCTTGGCAACGCGGCCTCAATCAAGTTATCCTCGGACGCCGTGCGGGTTGCAGTGACCGTGGACACAATACCGCCACCGGCACGGGCGACTTCCTCATAGGTGGCCCCGTTCAGGCGCATTTCAAATTCCCGTGCGCGATTGCCGCCAAATACCAGATGCGTGTGACAATCAATCAATGCAGGTGTGATCAGACGCCCCGCCATGTCCTCGTTCGGCCAATTTGAATATTCTGCGGGCATGTCGGTACCGACCCAGTCGACCAATCCGTCCCTGATCGCAACGGCACCCTGGTCAATCAAACCATAGCCACCAGCCGTAGGCATAGTTGCAATTTTTGCCCCTGTCAGAATCCGGTTTGTCATTTGTATTGACCTCATCGCTGTCTTGGTTACATTATTATGTATATACATAATAGAGTCGTCAAGGGGATCTGATGTCAATCATCCATGCAAAATCTGCTTTACTGCCCACCGGCTGGGCGCAGGACATCATCGTTACAATTGCTGCTGACGGGCGCATTGAGAGTGTAGCAAATGGTGACACAGGTATGGTGTCTGTCGACATCCTGCTGCCGGCCCCATCCAATGTTCATTCGCACGCGTTTCAGCGTGCAATGGCAGGCCTAAGTGAACAACGCGGCCCAAAAGGGCGTGACAGTTTCTGGACCTGGCGACAGTTGATGTACCGCTTTCTGGATCGACTGACGCCGGATGATGTTCAAGCCATCACAGCACAGGTGCAGATGGAAATGCTTGAGGTCGGGTATGCTGCAGTCGGAGAATTTCATTATCTGCACCATCAACCCGGTGGTCTGCCCTATGACGACCTGGGAGAGTTGAGCAGCCGTATTTGCGCTGCTGCCGAACAGACGGGCATTGGGCTGACCCTGTTGCCGGTTCTTTATCAGCAAGGTGGCGTTGATGGTCGTGATCTTGGGCCGGGGCAAATCCGTTTTGGCAACACGCCAGAGCGATATTTCGATTTGTTGAATTGCGCGGGTTCCGTACTCGGATCATTGCCTGAAGATAGCGTTTTAGGAGCCGCCCCCCATTCGTTGCGCGCCGTGACACCCGCTGCTTTGAAAATGGTTGTAGAGAATACCAGAGGCCCACTGCACATGCACATCGCCGAACAAGTTGAAGAAGTGCGTGAGATCGAAACCGCCTATGGAGCCCGACCAGTGCAATGGCTGCTTGAAACACAGCCACCAGATGCGCGCTGGTGCTTGATCCATTGCACTCAGATGTTGCCAGAAGAAACAGAAGCATTGGCCGCAACCGAGGCCGTTGCCGGACTCTGTCCCATCACCGAGGCGTCCCTTGGGGACGGTATTTTTGACGGAGATCGCTGGTTGTCTGCATCAGGGAACATTGGCATCGGATCGGATTCAAACATCCGCATTTCTCTGGCCGAAGAATTACGCCAACTCGAGTATTCGCAAAGATTGCGCGACAAGGGGCGTGCGATTCTTGCAAAACCGGGCGGGTCAACTGCGCGTCGGTTGTATGACGCGGCACTAAAAGGCGGTGCGCAGGCAACGGGCCGCAAGTCCGGAGCC
>PIVL01000018.1 GCA_003354145.1 Paracoccaceae bacterium | reverse complement strand
ACAGTCGTCGCAGGCCCGTTTTTCAACTTTGCTCTTTCGATTTTGGTGTTTTCAGCGATCTTCATGTTGCGGGGTGTGGCCAGTGAACCGCTGACCGTAGGAGAAATTCGTGAACTGCCTGCAGGATTTTACCAGCTTGAACAAGGTGACGAAATCCTGGCAATCAACGGTGTTGAAACCCCAGAAGTTGGGGCCACTTCAACCTGGCGCGCATTTGTAAATGGCATTCCGCATCAGGCGATTCTGAACTACACCGTGCGCCGTGATGGTCAAACCCTTAGCGTTGAGGGACCCTATTTGTTCCCACCATTGGTGCTTCAGATAGCACCGCGTGGCGCTGCTGGCGACATAGGTATGCAGGCCGGGGACGTCATAACGGCCGTTGATGGCGCTCCGATTTTTGACTTTGGCCAGCTAAAAGATGTGGTCGAGTCCTCTGATGGTCGGGCCATTATGCTGGATGTCTGGCGTGATGGTGACGTGCTGGAACTCGCTCTGGTGCCGCGGCGCGTGGACGAGCCTCAGGCTGACGGTGGTTTCGCAACTTCATGGCGCATCGGTATTGCTGGTGGCATGGCGTTCGAGGCGGCAACTACAACCGCTGGCCCGATTGAGGCCCTTCAGGGTGGGGTCAAGCAAACCTATGGGGTTATTACGGGATCACTGTCGGGTTTGTGGCACATGGTGACTGGCGACATCAGCGCCAAGAACATGGCCGGCCCGATTGGTATAGCTGAAACCTCTGGTGCGATGGCATCACAAGGCGTGCTGAACTTCATTGCGTTCATTGCTGTTCTCTCGACTGCAATCGGGCTGCTGAACCTGTTTCCGATCCCGGTACTGGATGGTGGGCATCTGGTGTTTTTCGCCTACGAAGCCATTGTCGGGCGGGCACCCAGCGATGCGGCATTGCGGGTGCTCATGGGGACCGGTGTGGCGATGATTTTGTCGCTGATGGTTTTTGCGACCTGGAATGATGTGTCCAATCTTGTCACACGGTTCTTCTCTTAACCCGAATTATTCACAGTATTGCGCCCAAGTCTTGCCACATTGACCGGCTAGATTAATGTCACGCGATAAACAGGATCGCGTTTCAAAAGGACGTGTACAATGCAGACAATGCAACAAACTTATCGCGGGTTTAGCCTAATCGTGCAACTGAACTGGGATCGCTTTCTGAGCCTGTTCGTCATCGTGGCTGCGCTGTTTGCCGGCGCTTTTCTCGGCAGCCTATAAGCCTACCCTTAAATTTCGTCTTGCACCGCCCCCCGGAATAACTCCGCGTGGGGCGGTTTGTGGTTTTGACAACACGACTTAATCCCGATACTCACAATGGTATAAAAATGCGACTATTGGGGCAGATCTATGAATTTGGGAAAAAATTTGGATATATCCTGCGGTGCTCGTGAGGCGCGCAGCTATATCTGGTACCGATTACTATTAGCAATTTTTCTTGTATTTGCAACAGCTTTGGTCGTTCAGCCTGTCGCTGCGCAGGCCCAGGAATACCAATTCAGTTCGATCAAGGTCGAAGGAAATCAGCGAATCCAGACCAGCACAATTATCGAATATACTGGAATCGAGCGCGGTAAAACCGTCACATCCGGGCAGTTGAATGACGCCTATCAGCACATTCTTGACAGTGGCGTCTTTGAAACAGTCGAACTGTCTCCCCGCGGCAACACATTGGTCATCAAGGTTTCAGAGTACCCGACGATCAATATCATCAATTTTGAAGGCAACAAACGGATCAAGGACGAAGATTTGGCCGCCTTGATTGTATCGGCGTCACGTCGCGTATTCAGCCCATCGCAAGCAGAGCGGGATGCGGCGATTTTGGCCGAGGCCTATTCACAGCAGGGTCGGATATCTGCCGTTGTAACCCCTCGCATCATTCGCCGAAGCGACAATCGCGTTGATCTGGTGTTTGAAATTGCCGAAGGCGACACAGTCGAGATTGAACGAATTAGTTTTATCGGTAACACGGTTTATTCGGATCGGCGATTGCGGCGCGTACTGGAAACCAAACAGGCCGGAATTCTTCGACGGTTTATCCGCTCGGATACTCTGATTGAAGACCGCATTGAGTTTGACAAACAAGTGTTGCGCGATTTCTACCTGTCGCGCGGTTATGTCGATTTCCGCATCACCAGTACGAATGTTGAACTGACGCGTGAACGCGATGCGTTTTACCTTGTCGTCAATGTGCAGGAAGGCCAGCAGTTTCGCTTTGGGTCGATCACGACTGTCAGTGAGATGAGCGTGGCAGATGCAGCTGAGTTTCAAGAAGCAATCAAGATCAAGCCTGGGGTCGTGTATTCGCCGCTTTTGGTTGAATCCACAATTGCGCGACTAGAACGCAAAGCCATTCGCGACGGTATTGATTTCCTGCGGGTTGAACCCCGTATCACCCGAAATGATCGCGATCTGACTTTGAATGTTGAGTTTGTTCTGACCAAAGGGCCGCGCATTTTCGTCGAACGTATAGACATCGAAGGCAACACTACAACGCTTGATCGAGTCATCCGGCAGCAATTCAGAATTGTCGAAGGCGATCCATTCAACCCGCGTGAAATTCGCGAAAGCGCCGAACGTATCCGCGCGTTGGGCTTTTTCGCCAACGCAGATGTTCAGGCCCGGGAAGGGTCCAGCACAGATCAAGTTGTAGTTGATGTTGATGTTGTCGAGCAACCAACAGGTTCGCTTAGTCTGGGTGGGACTTACTCTGCGGATAGCGGCTTTGGTATTGCCATTGGGCTGCAGGAAGCCAACTTTTTGGGTCGTGGTCAGCGCGTTAAGTTTTATTTGTCGACGGCTCAGGAAGCACGGGAATTTACATTCGGCTTTACCGAGCCTTATTTGCTTAGCCGGGATCTGCAGTTTGATTTGGACCTTGGCTATGCCAAGACTGATTCAAGCTTTACCCAATATGATACAAAGGTTGTGTATTTTCGACCTGGCCTGACCTTTCCGATCAGTGAGAATGGCAAGCTCCAGGCGCGGTTTTTCGCCAACAATTCCGAAATGCTCGCACGCACAGACTCTACTGCTGGCACAGTAATCAGCAACGAAATCGCTGCGGGCGCGCTTCAGAGCAATGGGCTTGGGTTTACCTATACCTATGACAGCCGCCTGACAGGTCTGAACCCAAATGCTGGGTTCTTGTTTCAAATCGCCTCAGATTTTGCCGGATTGGGTGGCGACAACCAATACATCAAAAGCAATGCTAAACTGATTGCTCAGTCACGGGTACTAAGCGAAGAGGTTACGCTGCGCGCCACATTCGAAGCTGGTGCGCTGAATTGGCAGAGTAACACCTCGAGCCGTACGTTGGATCGTTTCCGGCTGGGCGGCCAGACCTTGCGCGGTTTTGAACCGGATGGGATCGGCCCACGTGATGTTACGGGTACATCTGATGATGCATTGGGAGGCAACTTTTACGCGGTCGCAAGGTTTGAAGCGGAATTCCCGCTTGGTTTGCCTGAAGAGCTTGGGATCAGGGGTGGTGTGTTTTATGACGTTGGCAATCTGTGGAACCTGAACGATGTCGATACCACAGGCGCGACAATTGTCGGGGCCAACGGATCATTGCGCCACGTGATCGGGATTTCCGTTTTGTGGGATACAATGATTGGTCCACTTCAGTTTAATTTCACCAAAGCCCTGAAGAAAGAGTCATTTGACAAAGAAAAGAATTTTGACCTGACTCTTTCGACCAGGTTCTGATATGCGGCGCGCTGATAGGTCGGGTTGGCGATCGACAAGGGGTTGGATTTTACGGCTGCTGTGTTGCGCGGCGCTGCTGTCGGGTCCCGTCGTTTTACAGGCACAACAAATGGGAATGCCTCGGGGTCAGATTCTTACGATTGAACCTGATCGCCTGTATAACGACTCAGATTTCGGCAAACGGATTATCCAGCAACTTGAGGCGGAAAGCGCGGTTCTGGTCGCTGAAAACCGACGGATCGAGGCAGAGCTGACAGCTGAGGAAAAAGATCTGACGATACGCCGGGCCGAAATGCAACCAGCAGCATTTCGGGCACTGGCAGATGCATTTGACGAAAAAGTGCAAGAAACGCGTCGCATTCAGGATGCCAAGACGCGGGAACTAAGCCAGCTGAGCGATGCCAACCGAAGGATTTTCCTGCAAACTGCACGTCCTATTCTGGAAACGTTGATGCGCGAAGCAGGTGCAGGTGTCATTCTGGATCGCGACACAATCTTTCTAAGCGCCAACGCGACGGATATCACCGACCTTGCCATAGAACGGATCAATTTGGTTTTGGGCGATGGGTCACAGATGGACAACAACAGTTCGCCCTAAGCAACGCCTTGCTCAGACGCCGATGGGTTGTTACTCAGTTGATAACAAGACGAACAATAAGGACAAACTTATGACAAGCGAATTGCTGAGCGCTGACATCCAATTGATTCAACGCATCCTACCGCACCGCTATCCGTTTTTGCTGGTGGATAAGGTTGTCGATATAGATGGCACAAGCAGTGCGCGGGGCATCAAGAATGTAACCATGAACGAGCCACATTTTCAGGGTCACTTTCCCGGTATCCCGATAATGCCGGGCGTCACAATCGTCGAGGCGATGGCGCAAACCGCTGGTGTGATGGTTGGTGTTGCGCTGGACATGGCCGACCGTGAACTGCTGATCTTTTTCATGGCCATCGACAAATGCAAATTCCGCCGCAAGGTCGGACCCGGTGACGTGCTGGAAATGCAGATCACAACACTGCGCGGCAAGCCGGGCGGCAAGGTTTGGCGTTTTGGCGGGCGTGCAACGGTCGATGGTGACGTGGCTGCCGAGGCAGAGTTTACGGCGATGATTGATCTGCCCAAGGACTAACAAGCATGGCAAAGATACATTCCAGTGCAGTTATCGAACCGGGCGCGCAGGTCGGTACAGATTGCGTGATCGGCCCGTTTTGCGTGGTCGGACCAAACGTCGTGCTGGGCGATCGGGTCGAATTGAAAAGCCATGTGGTGGTGACAGGCCAGACCAATGTTGGCGAAGATACCACTATCTTTTCGTTCGCTGTGGTTGGAGAAATCCCACAGGACCTTAAGTTTCAGGGCGAAAAAAGCCGCCTGATCGTTGGCAAACGCAATCGTATCCGCGAACACGTAACCATGAATCCAGGCACCGACGGTGGCGGTGGCGTGACCCGTGTTGGCGATGATGGTTTGTTTATGGCGGGCTGCCACATCGCCCATGACGCGCAAATCGGGGATCGGGTGATCGTGGTGAATTCGGCTGCAATTGCCGGGCATTGTGTGCTTGAGGATGACGTGATTGTCGGTGGGCTATCAGGCGTTCACCAGTTCGTGCGCATCGGCAAAGGCGCAATTGTCGGCGCCGTGACAATGGTAACCAATGATGTGATTCCGTATGGGTTGGTGCAGGCCCAAAGGGGTGAATTGGACGGTCTTAATCTGGTAGGTTTGAAACGGGCCGGGGTGGCCCGGTCTGACATCAGCGCTTTGCGCGCGGCCATGCAAACGCTGGCGAAGGGAGACGGTACATTTCAGGACCGTGCTCGCCAGTTGGGTGAAGACACCGACAGCGACTATGTCCGCGATATCGTTAACTTTGTGATGGGCCAAAGTGATCGGTCCTTTTTGACTCCGAGAGGCTGACCTTATGTTGACTCTGATTGCCGGTTCTGGCCAGTTGCCTGCAGCGGTAGTCGCTGGCCTGAAGCAGCCGACATTGGTCTGCGCTCTTGACGGGTTTGCGCCCGACGGCGTGCCCGTTGATTTAAGTTTCCGCATTGAAACGCTGGGCAGCCTTCTGGAACAGTTGCGCGAAAAAGGCGTAGGCCGCGTTTGTTTTGCCGGGGCGATTGACCGTCCGGCAATTGATCCCTCCAAAATTGACGCCGCAACGATGCCTTTGGTGCCGGTGATGATGCAGGCACTGGCGGAAGGTGACGATGGTGCTTTGCGCGCGGTTATTTCGATATTTGAGCAGGCCGGGTTCACCGTTCAAGCCGCCCATGAGATCGCGCCGAACCTGTTGCCGGATGTTGGTTGCCCGACACAGGCGCAGCCCGATGAGCAGGCGCAGCGCGATGCGTTGCGTGCCCAGCAGATCGTTGACGGGATGGCGGCGGTGGACGTGGGACAATGCTGTGCGGTTGTTAACGTGCAGGCGCTAGCCATCGAAGGCGTTTTTGGCACCGACTGGATGCTGCAAAGCCTTTCTTATCGGCCCGATGGCACGGGTGGGGTGTTCTATAAAGCACCAAAATCCGATCAGGATCGCCGTGTTGATCTGCCAACCATTGGCCCAGACACGGTGCAAATGGTCGCGGATGCACATCTTGATGGTTTGGTCATCGAAGCCGACGGCGTCATGGTGCTCGATCTTGCTGGGGTCATTGCCGAATGCGACCGGTTGGACCTATTCCTGTGGGTGCGCGAGAGAACCGCCTGATGCATGTCTTTGTCCTTGCGGGAGAGCCATCAGGCGATCGTCTGGGGGGCGCATTGATGCAAGGACTGCGCCAGTTGCATCCCGAAATAACCTTTGAAGGCATTGGTGGACCGATGATGATGGGGCAGGGACTTAGCAGCCTGTTCCCGATGGATGAGCTTTCCATTATGGGGCTGGCCGAAGTGCTGCCAAAATACCTTCATCTGAAACGCCGGATTGCCCAGACCGCCAAGGCAGTAATAGCAGCCCGCCCTGATGTTCTGATCACCATAGATAGTCCCGATTTTTCCCTGCGTGTTGCCAAACTGGTCAAAGCCTCCAGCGAAATCCGTACGGTTCATTATGTCGCCCCCACAGTTTGGGCCTGGCGTCCGGGGCGGGCGGCAAAAATGGCCAGGATGATTGACCATGTGCTGGCCTTGTTTCCGTTTGAACCTCCGTTAATGCAAGCTGCCGGGATGGATTGTGATTTTGTCGGCCATCCGGTTGTGGCTGAACCTCAGGCAACAGTGGCGGAAATCGCGGCGTTTCGGACGGCCTATGATCTGGGTGATGCACCGGTTTTGCTGGCCTTGCCGGGGTCGCGACGAGGCGAGGTATCGCGGCTGGCACCGATCTTTGGTGAGGCTTTGCTCCAGGTAAGCCAGCGACATTCCGATTTGCGTATTGTTCTGCCTGCGGCGGCTCCGGTGGCTGATCTGGTGGCGCAGCAAACCGCGGACTGGCCGCGGAAAGCGGTAATTATTGACCCAAACCGAATGGATAAAACCACCGCACAGGCCCACAAACGCGCGGCTTTTCGAACTGCATCCATAGCGCTGGCAGCGTCGGGCACCGTTTCACTGGAACTCGCGGCCGCACAAACGCCGATGGTTATTGCCTATAGATTCAATTGGCTAAGCTGGCAGATCATTTCAAGACTGATGCTGATTGATACCGCAACCTTGGTCAATTTGGTCAGTGAAACCCGGGTTGTGCCGGAATGTATCGGGCCAGATTGTACGCCCGAGCTGATCGCGCAACGGCTGGGCGAGGTC
Source organism: Paracoccaceae bacterium (assembly GCA_003354145.1). Classification (GTDB taxonomy): domain Bacteria; phylum Pseudomonadota; class Alphaproteobacteria; order Rhodobacterales; family Rhodobacteraceae; genus NORP181. The sequence goes on along the minus strand of PIVL01000018.1, from coordinate 20,067 downwards.
CTTGCCGTGCCAGATGCGCAAAACGATGCGATGTCGCTGACGATGAAACGTTTGGGACTCGGTGGCAAAGCCCCAGGCCTGCGGGCAGCACGGGCTGTTCTGGACCGGTTATAAGGTCATGAATTTGGATCACCTGACTTTTGCTCTTTCTGCCGGATTGGCGCAGGTCCTGACCAATCTGGACAATCTGACGGTCCTTTTTGCCATGTTGCTGTCCGTCGGTGCGTTACGCGCTGTGGCCGGGTATGTTACGGCGCAGGTCATTGTGATGATTGCGGCCATTGGAATCGCAATTGGTGTCAGTGATATGTTCATCACGGACACTGGATATCTTGGACTGATCCCAATTGGATTGGGCCTGTATGCGATCTGGAAGCGTTACACCGCCCCACCAGAGGCGCGTTCGATCGCTCCCGCCTCGTATGTGATGGCTAGTTTGATGTTTCTGGCTATGTCCTTTGATACTCTTGCGGTAATGGCCCCATTGCTGATCGACAGTGCCGCGCCATTTCGCGCCGCTGCTATTGTTGGAGCGTCAGTGGCAATTGTCCTCACCGCGTTGATGGCGCTGGCTTTGTCGCGAATGGCGGGTCGGGCCGGGAAATGGGCCGCAAAGGCAGAAGCCCTTGGGCCAGTTGCGATGATTGTCGCCGGTCTCTACGTACTGATTGACAGTGGCACAGACATGGTCTGACCCTTAGCCTCGCCAGATCCAGCCACCACCAAATATGCGACTGCTTTCGGTATCGTAAAACACGCAGGCCTGACCGGGTGACACGCCTTCTTCGGCGCTCATCAATTCAATCTCGGCTTCGGTATCAGACAGCGGTCGCAAAATCGCATCACGCGGTGGCCGGGTAGATCGTACCTTGACCGAAATATGCCATTCATCACGGCAAGTCATCGGCTCATCGCCCAGCCAGTTGATCTCGCGTACCGGAATGGTGCGCGTTGCAAGCAGTTCTTTTGGTCCGACAATCACCTGTCTGGATTCCACATCCAGCCGCACCACATACAAAGGATCCGCCAGTCCGCCGATACCCAGCCCCCTGCGCTGACCAATTGTATAGTGAATAACGCCCTCATGCTGACCCAATACGCGCCCATCCGCATGTACAATTTCACCGGGATCAACTGCGTCAGGGCGCAGTTTCTGGATCACCGCAGCATAGTCGCCATTAGGCACAAAACAAATGTCCTGACTGTCAGGTTTATCCGCCACGCTCAGCCCGTATTCAGCTGCCAATTCTCTGGTGGCGTCTTTGGACGGCAGATGGCCTAACGGAAAGCGCAGAAAATCAAGCTGCTCTTGCGTTGTCGAAAACAGGAAATATGACTGATCGCGTGTCGCATCCGTTGCCGAATGCAATTCAGGCCCGTTTGGCCCGACCAGACGCTGAATATAGTGACCGGTCGCCATGCAATCAGCCTCAAGGTCTTTGGCTGTTTGCAGTAGATCTTTGAATTTCACCCGCTCATTGCAACGAATACACGGCACCGGAGTCGCCCCGGCCAGATAGCTGTCTGCAAACTCATCAATAACCGCATCTTTGAAAATATTCTCGTAATCCAGCACGTAATGCGGAAATCCACGTTCCTCGGCCACGCGCCGTGCATCATGAATATCAATACCCGCACAACAGGCACCCTTTTTCGCCAATGCGGCGCCATGATCATACAGCTGCAGGGTCACACCAACCACGTCATAACCTTGATCGGCCAGCAAAGCGGCCACAACAGAACTGTCAACGCCACCAGACATTGCCACCACCACGCGCGTTTCTGACGGGGGTTTGGCAAAGCCAAGAGAGTTTACGGGATGTGTCGAATCAAGCGCCATTTTCGGCGTCTCCTGCTGAAATTTAGAAAGTCTCGCAGAATATAGGAAAATTCTAGACACTCTCAAGAGGCGGTTTCACGCGTTTTTAAGACCGCTACGTCACAGTTCCCCGACAACACAAGAGGGAAGGTCAATGTTTTTGAGAAAAGTCGAGGGCCCGCGGGCAGTAACATTGCCAAATGGATTAGTAATGACACAGGCGGATTTACCCGATCCCAAAACCCGCCGCTGGGTTGCATCGCGCAAGGCTGCTGTGGTGCGCGGCGTGCTTTATGGCCTTATTTCACAGGCGGATGCGCTGATCCGCTATGGGTTAAGCGTTGAAGAATTCCATGGTTGGGTCGCCGCTGTTGCCGACCACGGAGAGGATGCTCTTAAGGCGACAGCGTTAAAAAAATATAGACAGTCATAAGTTGTAAATGCATAAATTCAGCAATGGTAACGGGTAGTTAACTTTTCTTGGTCACAGTTAATTCAAACACGAACTAGATAATTTAGTGGAGAATCCCAAAATGCGTGTGCTTCTGGTCGAAGATGACCCAACAACATCAAAGAACATCGAACTGATGTTGACCCATGCAAACCTGAATGTGTACGCCACCGATTTGGGCGAAGAAGGCATAGATCTGGCGAAGCTTTATGACTACGACCTAATTTTGCTGGATCTGAACCTGCCCGACATGACCGGGCATGATGTATTACGCCAGTTGCGGCTGGCCCGGGTTGATACACCGATTCTGATCCTGTCCGGCGCCGATGATACCGAAAGCAAGATCAAAGGATTCGGCTTTGGGGCTGATGACTATCTGACCAAGCCGTTCCACCGCGAAGAATTGGTGGCACGTATCCATGCTATCATCCGACGCTCCAAAGGGCATTCGCAGTCAATCATCGCCACTGGTAAAATTGCGGTCAATCTGGATGCCAAAACCGTCAGCGTTGATGGCGTAACAGTGCATTTGACTGGCAAAGAATATCAAATGCTGGAATTGCTGTCGCTGCGCAAAGGCACCACGCTGACCAAAGAAATGTTCCTGAACCATCTTTACGGCGGCATGGATGAACCAGAATTGAAAATTATCGACGTATTCATCTGTAAACTACGTAAGAAACTGGCAACGGCAACAGGTGGTGACAACTATATTGAGACAGTATGGGGGCGCGGCTACGTGTTATGTGATCCGCAAGGTGACGAACTGGAAAGTCCGCGCCTTGCTGTTGGTGCATAATGCAGCGTGCGCGGCGAACGGGGCATTTGTCGCGCACATTGGTCCGGTTGGTAAAAGACACTCACTCACGTAACGCCGAAGTTTGAGCCTGACCAATCCCGCGCCCCTTCAGGAAAAGTGCCTGGTTCTTGTGAGCACAGGCATTTTTTGCCGCCATATTGTTTGAAAACCCGATTCAACATCTCTTCAAATTGCTTTAACACTTGTTCCTGAACGGGTGTGAGGCTGAACTTTGACCAAGACAATTGACATCGAAGATCTGAATGAGGCGCAGGCGCTGAAAGAACTTGCGCGACTGGCGCAGATCTTGCTGCAGGCCAATGATGATTATTATCAGGCTGATGCGCCTCAGCTGACTGACGCAGAATATGATCGCCTGAAACGTCGCAATTTGGCAATCGAGTCCCGTTTTCCTGACCTTAAAAGACTTGATAGTCCAACCGAACAGATCGGCGCGCCCATCAGCGATGGGTTTAGCAAGGCGGTCCATTCCGTGCGAATGTTGTCTTTGGGAAATGCATTTGATGACGACGACGTCGCGGATTTTGACAAAAGTGTCCGCAAATATCTGGGGTTAGGTACGGATTCGGCACTTGCCTACACTGCTGAGCCAAAAATTGACGGCCTGTCGCTATCTCTTAGGTATGAGCGGGGAAAATTGGTTCAGGCCGCGACCCGTGGGGACGGCGAAGTCGGTGAAAACGTAACCGCCAATGCCCGTACGATCGCCGATATTCCTCAGGTTTTGCAAGGCGCGCCGGACATATTAGAGGTTCGGGGCGAAGTGTATATGACACACACGGATTTTGCCGCCCTGAATAAACGCCAGGTCGAGAAGGGCGAAAAGACATTCGTCAATCCGCGCAATACCGCAGCGGGCGCTTTGCGCCAGTTGGACGCCAGAATTACGGCCGAGCGTGCTTTGCATTTTTTTGCCTATGCTTGGGGCGAACTATCTGAACCACTTGCCAATTCGCAAATCAAAGCCCTTGCCCAGCTTGGCGAGTATGGATTTTCGATCAACCCGCTGACCCGGCTTTGTGCAGGCCCTGACGAAATGATCGCCCAGTATCACCTGATCGAAGAACAGCGCGCCACGCTTGGTTATGACATCGACGGTGTTGTTTATAAGGTCGAAGATCTGGCGCTTCAGGCGCGGCTAGGGTTTCGATCAACCACGCCACGTTGGGCGATTGCGCATAAATTCCCGGCAGAGCTGGCCTGGACGCGGCTTGAAGCCATCGACATTCAGGTCGGCCGCACCGGCGCGCTAAGCCCGGTTGCGCGGCTGACGCCGGTGACAGTTGGCGGCGTTGTTGTGTCAAATGCCACGTTGCATAACGAGGACTATATTACCGGGCGTGACGCCAAGGGTAATGAAATCCGGGATGGCAAGGACATTCGGGTTGGTGATTGGGTGCAGGTTTATCGTGCGGGTGATGTGATTCCTAAAGTTGCAGATGTGGACCTGTCCAAACGTGCGAAAACTGCAAAACCATATGTTTTTCCGACCAAATGCCCGCAATGTGAAAGCGACGCAATCCGCGAAGAGGGTGATGCAGTACGTCGATGCACTGGCGGGGTGATCTGTCCGGCGCAAATTGGCGAAAAGTTGAAGCACTTTGTCAGCCGCGCCGCGTTTGACATTGATGGTTTGGGCGCCAAACAGGTCGTGCAGTTCTACAATGATGGCTGGATTAAAGAACCGGCTGATATTTTTACACTAAGTGAGCGGTACGGCAACGGCATGCAGCAGCTTAGAAACCGTGAAGGCTGGGGCGATAAATCGGCAGATAAGCTTTTTGCCGCGATCGAGGATAAGCGCACAATCCCGTTGGGCAGACTGATTTTTGCCCTTGGTTTGCGCCATGTCGGCGAGGCGGCGTCGAACATGCTGGCCACGCATTATGGCAGTTGGGACTCTCTTGAACAGGCGGTGACTGACGCGGCCACGTTGGAAGGTCCGGCGTGGGACGATCTGATCGGCATTGATGGGGTTGGCGCAGTGATGGCCACGTCTTTGGTGACTGGATTTGCACAAAAGGCCGAGCGTGCGGCGATCGATCGGTTGGTAGCGCATTTGAATGTGCAAGACGCCGCCCGGCCGGACGTGGCTGACAGTCCGGTCGTGGGAAAAACCGTTGTATTCACAGGAACGCTGGAAAAAATGACCCGTGCCGAAGCCAAAGCACGGGCCGAGGCACTGGGGGCGAAAGTATCGGGATCGGTCAGCGCACGCACCGATTTGCTGGTGGCAGGGCCGGGGGCTGGGTCCAAGGCAAAAAAGGCGGCCGATTTGGGCATTGAAACACTGGATGAAGATGGCTGGCTGGCCCTGATTGGCGCGTTGTGAGCGGGCGACCGGAACAGCTTTTCCCGCTATTTGCCGGGCTTGAAACGCTGGAAGGTATCGGCCCGAAAACTGCGCAATTGTTAAACCAAAGCGGGGTCGAGTCTCCCCGCGATGTGCTTTTTGGCCTGCCATATGCTGTGGTTGATCGGCGGCGGCGGGACACGATTAAGGGCGCGGATATGCCTACGACGCTGACGGTCACGGTTACCGTTGGGGCACATCGCCCGCCTGCCAATCGTGGCGGAGCCTATCGCATTCATGTCGAGGATTCGCAGGCGGATTTCCAGTTGGTGTTCTTTCATGCGCGCAGCGATTACCTTAAGAAAATCTTACCAAATGGGTCAACGCGTGTGGTGTCAGGCAAGCTTGAGCTGTTTGATGGCATGGCCCAGATGGTGCATCCCGATCATATCCTGCCGGTTCAGGAAGCCAGAGATATCCCCGATTTTGAGCCAGTGTATCACCTGACCCAGGGCGTGACGCAAAAGACGATGTACAAGGCGGTGCACAGTGCGCTGACCCGCACGCCAGATCTTACTGATTGGGTTGATCCGACTTACAAGGCGCAGGAAAAGTGGCCGGATTGGGCGGATGCCATTCGAACCGCACATAGCCCTGCTGGTCTGGACGATCTTTTGCCAACGGCCCCAGCACGGGCGCGGTTGGCTTACGACGAATTGATGGCGCACCAGTTGACCCTTGCGTTGGCCCGGATGCGTGATCGCAAGGCGCAAGGCATTATCAGTTTGGCAACGGGTGCGTTGCAATCGCGGGCGTTGGCTGCGTTGCCTTATAAACTGACCTCTGCGCAAAGTCGCTCGATTGCTGAAATTACTGCGGATATGGCATTGCCACATCGAATGAACCGACTGCTGCAGGGTGATGTTGGATCAGGGAAAACCCTTGTGGCGTTTATGGCATTGCTGGTGGCGATTGAATCCGGCGGGCAGGGCGTAATGATGGCCCCAACCGAGATCCTGGCGCGGCAACATCTAGACGGGTTGCGCCCGTTGGCCGAAGCAATTGGCGTGGTGCTGGAAATCCTGACCGGGCGCGACAAGGGGGCGGAACGCGCGGCCAAACTGGCGGCACTAAAGCGTGGTGACATTCAGATTTTGGTTGGCACCCATGCAGTATTTCAAAGCGATGTGGAATTTCACCAGCTGCGTCTTGCAATTGTGGATGAACAACACCGCTTTGGTGTGCGTCAACGGATGGAGTTGGCCGAAAAGGGTGTGGCTGCTGATGTCTTGGTGATGACCGCGACGCCGATCCCACGCAGTTTGGCGCTGGCGCAATATGGCGACATGGATGTGTCGGTATTGGACGAAAAGCCGCCTGGGCGTAAACCGATTAAAACGGCTGTCGTAAGCACTGAACGCATGGATGAAGTTATCGGTCATCTGCGCAAGGCAATTGACGAGGGACGGCAATGTTACTGGGTTTGTCCGCTAGTCGAAGAATCCGAAATCGTTGATCTGACGGCGGCCGAAGACCGGTTCAAACGGCTACGCGCAGTTCTGGGCGAAGGGGTGGTGGGGCTTGTTCATGGTCAGATGCCGTCAGCGGAAAAAGATGCGGCAATGGCAGCGTTTCAAGCCGGAGACACCAAAGTTCTGGTGGCTACAACCGTGATCGAGGTCGGGGTGGACGTGCCAAATGCCACGATCATGGTGATCGAGCGCGCCGAATTTTTTGGCCTTGCGCAATTGCACCAGTTGCGCGGGCGTGTTGGGCGCGGCACTGACGCGTCGACCTGTTTGCTGATGTATCAACCACCATTGAGCGAGACCGGGCGGCGGCGGCTTGAGGTTTTGCGCGAAACCGAGGACGGGTTTGTGATTTCCGAGACCGATTTGCAGATGCGCGGGGCTGGCGATTTGATCGGCACAGCTCAGTCTGGTCTGCCACGGTTTCGCATTGCCGATCTGGAGCGACAGGCTGCCTTGATGGCTGTGGCGCAGAGTGATGCGCGGGCATTACTGACTGCTGATCCGGGCTTGACCAGTGATCGCGGGCGGGCGGCGCGTGTTCTTTTGTGGCTCATGCGGCAGGATCAAGCTATTCGTTTGATATCAGTTGGTTAGCAAATTTTGTTCCGAAAAGTTCACAAATGTTCCTAGAAAGTTCTTTACAAATAGGGCTTGAAGTGAGAACAAAGGGTCAACAAGTAGTTAACAACAAGACCAGATGAACCGGAGATGCCGTGATGATGACCCAGCTTAAAGCGACCTTTCGCCGTTCGCAAAATACGTTGCTGCAAGATGCAGCAGGGTTGGCTGCGGTGCTGACCATTATGGCTGTTGCCCTTCATCTTCCGGTTTTTAGCTGACTATTTAACCAGTTTCTGCCTGCGACCTCATGCCGGGCGCTCTGCATCCCTGTCCCAACTTAGATGCTAGGGTGATTACCTGTCCCAAAACCCTTACGGACCTGTTTTCAGGTCCAGCTGGGCGCCTCGGAGCCTACATGAGAATTGCATAACCTGCCGCCGCCATCCGCCCGGATGTGTGGCGGTCTTTTTTTCGGCTGGGCTCAGAGTTGGCCTGTTTGAAAAATGTTTAGCAGAGCGGACAAAATAGCGTTTGCTGCAACGGACGCCAAGATCATCCCCATGACGCGACTGACAACAGCAGACCCTGCGCGTCCGATCAGCCGTATAATTGGATCAGCAAACAGCATCAGCACGAACGCTATAGCGATCACGCCGACCATGATAATGGCGGTGATACCTTGCTCAAGAACCCCATGTTTGTTGTTGTCAGTCAGCATGACGATGGCCAGCATCGCTCCGGGAGACGCAAGGGATGGGACAGCAAGCGGGAAAATTCCGGGGCTTGGTTTTTCGATTTCAGTAACGGATTCAGATTCGCGCTGTTCGCTTTCTGGTTTGGATTCACCAAATATCATCGTCAACGCAAACAAGAACAACACCATGCCGCCCGCCACTTGAAATGAATTCAATCCTATATCCAGGGCGTCTATTAGCAACTGACCAAACACGAGGAAAAATAACAATACTCCGACGCTGACCAAAGCGGCCAGAATCGCGGTTTTCCTGCGTGCAATCCGGTCCATTCCAACCGTCACGGCGATGAAAACTGGCACCGTCCCTATGGGGTCAATAACGACCCACAACGTCACAAATCGTTCAAGTAAGTCCTGCATAGAGTCTCCGCACTAATTACACAAAGCAACAGTATGGCATTCAGTGCAATTCACAATCCGCATTTTTGATCAGGCGCAATTGGCCTGTTCGGCCAGTGTCATCGCCTCAAGAGTTGCCTCAAGCGCCAGCCGGATAGAGGCATGGCGATTTTTGTAGTCGCGCGCAGGGATCAGAATCTCAAGCCCGTCAAACGGTGCGTCGGGTGGTGGGCCATCCTGTTTCAGCATCGCCACAAGCTGATCGCGGGCGGTCTCTACTTGCGCACGGGTGGCGCCAAGGATTGCGCTTCCGACAACGGACGCTGATGCCTGGCCCAACGCGCAAGCTTTGACGTCTTGTCCAAACGCGGTGATCTGGCCGTCTTGGATGTTAACATCGACTGTCACGGTCGAGCCGCATAGCGGTGCGCGACGTTTGACCGTGGCATCAGGTGCCGAAAGGCGGTCAAGATGCGGTATATCTGCTGCCAGAGCTAGAATTCGGGCGGAATAGAGTTTTATCAGATCAGTTTCGCCAGACATGGCTTTTCCTTATACAGTGTTCAACATACATAGTCTTGCAAATCGCGTATGCAAAAGGTTTTTACCATGTCCTTTGATTCTTTGACTTTGGCCTATAACGACGCAGGCCTGATCCCGGCCATAGCGCAGGATGAAGCGACCGGCGAAGTGCTGATGATGGCGTGGATGAATGCCCAGGCTGTTGAACGGACATTAGAGACCGGACGCGTGACCTATTGGTCGCGGTCGCGCCAGGCGTTTTGGGTCAAAGGCGAGACATCGGGGCATGTGCAGGAACTGATTGATTTTCGGCTCGATTGTGATCGCGATTGCCTTCTGGTTATTGTGCGCCAAACGGGCCCGGCCTGTCATACCAATCGGCGCAGTTGCTTTTATACGGCTGTGCGAGAGGGGGATGAAGTTGAATTGATGGATGTCATGGACTGAATGGCCCGTGTCGGGCCATGCCTGCGGCGCGAGTATTTAGGACGAGAAGAAATAGGGGGCGTCAGAGACCTAGTTTTTGGCGGATGTCGCAAGGGGTTAGGCCATCAGCGCGGTATTTGGCGATGGCGCAGGCGTCGTCGCGTTTGGCAAGACGTTTACCAGCATTGTCACGGATCAGTTTGTGGTGGTGATAGTGCGGGGTTGGCAGATCTAGAAGAGCCTGCAGTAAAACCTGTAGGGCGGTTGTATCAAACAGGTCTTCGCCGCGGATGATGGTTGTGATGTCTTGTTTGGCGTCGTCAACAACTGCTGCAAGGACATAGGACACTGTTTCGATCTCTTTACGGCCCAGAACGGCATCGCCCGTTGAACGTTGCAATTCTTGCGGGGAAACTATGTGCATTCCGGCATGTTTGGGGCCGGATTCGAGAAATTCCAGCTGCTTGCTTGAAACATACTCCAACGCCCTTTCCATGTTCAGACGCAGCGCATCGCCGGGTTGACGGCTGCACATGTCGCGGTGACGGCAGGTTCCGGGGTAGACCGTGGTTGGCGGAACGCCTTCTTGCGGGGCGGAAAGGGCTGCGCGGATGTCGCTGCGGCTGCAACTGCAGGGATAAATCAATCCCATCTCGGCAAGCTGAATGATCTTGGCGTTATATCGTTCAAGATGTTCGGACTGGCATAGCACTGGTTGCTCCCACGACAGGCCAAGCCAGCCGAGATCATCATAGATTTGTTCCTCCCAATAGGGACGACAACGGCTGACGTCAGTGTCTTCAATACGCAGAAGAAAACGGCCATTGACCGCCTGTGCCATATCGTAGGAAAGCAAGGCAGAATAGGCGTGGCCCAGATGCAACGGGCCAGTTGGAGATGGGGCGAAACGCGTAATGAATGTCACAGTTTCTCAATAACATATACGTTGGACTTAAGGTCAATCCCGGGCAGGTGGTCGCCGTAACCTTTAAACAACAGCACTGCGTGTTTCCTGTCCAGCCAATCCTGTAATTTGCCTTCGTTTGCGGGGTCTTCAAGCGCGTGATCATTGAACGAGAACACAAAGCGGCCATGGGCGGCCAGGCCATCCATCAGCGTGTCGAAAACAGATATCGGCGCGGCACCCGCACCGATTACCCCGATTGCGGCAATGGCGGCGTAGTCGCCTTGCGTATGGGGTAACGGGCTATCTGCGTCAATCTGGTCGAGATTGCGGTAAAGGTTTTTGCCTCTAGCAACGGCGAGCATGTCTGCGGACAGATCCAGCCCGTCGATGGTGTTGAATCCGGCCAGTCGCAGGGCAAGCCCGGACAACCCGGTGCCACAACCAAAATCAAGGATTGGTGCGTTCAAGTCGGATATGTTGGCAGCCAGCGCAGCAGCGCAGCGCCCCGGCGTGGCATAGCCGTTTTCTCCGACTTCGGCCTCATAGCTTGCGGCCCAGTCGTCATAAAGTTGGCGGGTGCTGGTTGCGTCGCGTGCGCCATAGGCTTTGTCCAGATATCCAGTCATGGCCACAGCCTAATCGCGCAACTTAGTCCGCGTCCAGTGCCGTTTGCGATAACCACGCTGTCCAGTCGGTTTTCGCGCGATCGGTGTAGGCCTTATAGCGATCTTTGCGCCCCTTGCGTCCCCCCTTAAGTCCTTCAACAGGAGGGAACAGGCCGAAATTGACGTTCATTGGCTGGAATGTTTTGGCAGCAGCCCCGCCAGTAATATGCGTGACAAGCGCGCCGGTGGCGGTGGTGTTGGGCGGTATATCAACCGATTGGCCAAGGATTTCACCGGCGGCCATGCGACCCGCGAGCAGGCCCATGGCCGCGCTTTCAACATAGCCTTCGACGCCGGTGATTTGCCCGGCAAACCGCACATTGGGGTGTGATTTCAGGCGCATCTGCTCGTCCAGCAAGATTGGAGAGTTCAGGAAAGTGTTGCGATGAATGCCGCCCAATCGGGCAAAGCGGGCATCCTTTAGCCCGGGGATCATACGTAGCACTTCGGTTTGTGCTCCGTATTTCATTTTTGTCTGAAATCCCACTATGTTGTACAGCGTCCCCAATGAATTATCACGACGCAGTTGCACCACGGCATAGGCCTTTACATCTGGCTGATGCGGGTTGGTGAGGCCAACCGGTTTCATCGGTCCAAAGCGCAACGTTTCGCGACCACGTTCCGCCATAACCTCGATCGGCAGGCAGCCGTCAAAATAGCCAGCCGTTTCGCCCTCGTGAAATTCGGTCTTGTCGGCGGCCAGCAGGGCGTCAATGAATGCCTCGTACTGGTCACGATCCATTGGGCAGTTCAGATAGGCTGTGCGCTCATCTTCGGTTTCGCCTTTGTCATAACGGGACTGCATCCAGGCGCGGGTCATGTCGATGCTGTCAAAATAGAGGATCGGGGCGATGGCATCAAAAAATGCCAAGGCATCGGTTCCGGTTTCTGCAGCAATTGCAGCGCCAAGTGCTGTTGACGTCAAAGGCCCGGTGGCAAATATCCAATGGCCGGTGTCGGGTAGATCGGTAATTTCTTCATAAGATACGGAAATTTTTGGATGGGCGTTCAACCTGGCAGTGACCGTTTCGGCGAAGGGGGCCCGGTCCACAGCTAATGCACCACCCGCTGGCAAGCGGTGTTGGTCAGCTGTCGACATGATCAATCCGTTGCCTGCGCGCATTTCCCAATGCAGCAAGCCAACGGCGTTTTGTTCGTCATCATCGGACCGGAACGAATTGGAACACACCATTTCGCCCAGATTGCCGGTTTTGTGGGCAAATGTTTCGACCTTGGGGCGCATTTCGTGGATCACCACGTCAATACCCAGATTTGCAGCCTGCCATGCGGCCTCGGATCCGGCCATGCCGCCACCGACGATGTGAAGTGTCTCTGTCATAGAGCGCATGTAGGGCAGCCCAAAGCACAGCGCAACACGCTGCAGCAATCTTAAATCAATTTGGAGGTTTTTTTGGGGTCGCCGCGCGGGAATGTCGAACCGGAGAGAGACCGGTTTGGAGGGACCTTCCGCCGACGGCGACCCAAAAAGGTGATAGGGAATTAACCCTGACTTGGTCGTGCCACAGTTTGGTCCAATTTGAAAGAACGAATTTGGAAACATTCTTTTCTGATTTCGAAGTATCTGGAAACAATTGGGCAAACTTGGGATTTCTGTCCATCGGATTTGGGGTTTTTGGACCAAACAATATTGGCCATGGCCAATTTCAAAAGTGGGAACGTCCGAATTTTGTCCTTATTGTGTCCAGTTCGGTGGTCGTTTCTCGATAAATGCGGCAATGCCTTCGGAGGTGTCCTGGTGCAACATATTCGCAACCATCACGTCACCAGAATAGGCGTAAGCCTGATCCGTCGGCATCTGAATCTGTTCATAAAATGCCTTTTTACCGATTTTGACGGCGGTGCCCAGTTTGCTGCTTATGGTGTCTGCAAGCGCGATGACTTCGTTTTCCAACTGATCGGCGGCTACAGATCGATTGATCAGGCCCAGTGTTTCGGCCTCGTCTGCGTCGATGAATTTGCCGGTGGTTAGCATTTCAAATGCCTTTTTACGTGGAATGTTTCTCGAGAGGGCCACCATCGGGGTGGAACAAAACAGCCCAATGTTCACGCCATTGACGCCGAATTTCGTGTCCTTTGCCGCAATGGCCAGATCACAAGAAGCAACCAGCTGGCAGCCAGCGGCAGTCGCTATGCCATGTACTTGCGCAATAACGGGCTGGGGCAGGGATTGCAGACCCAACATCACGCTGGTGCAGCGTTCAAACAAGTCTTTGAAATAGGCCTTGCCACCATCTTTGGCCTGCCGTGCTGCGGTCATCTGTTTCAGATCATGGCCGGCGCAGAACGCTTTGCCTGTCCCGGACAGAACAACAACGCGAATCGCGCTATCTGTGTGCAGGGCGTCGATTTCGCTTTGAAGAGCCGCCAACATTTCGTCTGACAAGGCATTCAGGCGGTCCGGTAATTTCAGCCTCAGATGGGCCACAGCCCCTGTGTCGCTACGTTCCAGAATTGCCATCTTGCTCTCTCCGCCAAATTTGCCCAACTCTAGGCGCAGAACATGGGAAGGAAAAGCATGTCGCTGAAAATGTCCAAAGACGAGGTATCGGTGCTGTTTGATGAGCTGTTTCCGCAGATCAAAGGCGAATTCACCGTCGAGGAACTGGGGGAAAACTCAATCACCATGCGCATGAACATAGGCGAGAAACATTTGCGCCCCGGTGGAACGGTTTCGGGACCATCAATGTTCGCATTGGCGGATGTCTCTGTTTACGCAATGATTTTGGCCATGATTGGACCAAAGGCATTGTCAGTAACGACCAACTGTTCTCTGGATTTCATGAGAAAACCGGTGGCGCATGCGGATCTGATCGCCAAAGGCCAGTTGCTGAAACTGGGTCGCGTTCTGGCGGTGGGGGATGTGTTGTTGTATTCCGAAGGCATGGACAAACCTGTTGCACGGGCAACGATGACCTATTCCATCCCACCAAAGGCTTAAAATGTGGGGTATTATAATACCTAATTTGTAACCCTATGATTTAGCACGATTATATCGAAGTAGCTGCGCTTGACTGCGTAACACGAACCCCATAAACCCCACCCATCGAATTCGGACAGTCGTGTTTTGCGGCTATCTTTCACGTACAACAGGAAACTCCTGCCATGAAAACTTTTTCTGCGACACCAGCAGACATCGACAAGAAATGGATCCTGATCGACGCTGAGGGCGTTGTTCTGGGTCGTCTTGCGTCGATCGTAGCCACGCGTCTGCGCGGCAAACACAAAGCTTCGTTTACGCCTCATATGGATATGGGCGACCATGTCATTATTATCAATGCGGATAAAATCCAGTTGACCGGCAAAAAGCGCGAAGAAAACTTTTACTGGCACACCGGCCATCCGGGCGGCATCAAAGAGCGTACCAAGCAACAGATCCTTGAGGGTAAGCACCCCGAGCGTGTTGTAACGCTGGCCGTCAAACGCATGTTGCCAGGCAACCGCCTTAGCCGTCAGATCATGACAAATTTGCGTGTCTATGCAGGTAGCGATCACCCACACGAGGCGCAAAGCCCCGACGTTCTGGACGTTAAATCCATGAACAGCAAAAATACGCGGAGCTGATAAATGGCTGAAGAAATCAAAACACTCGCCGAACTGGACGTTGTTGCAGAAGGTGTTGTGCTGGCTGCGGACGTCGAAGTCGAAGCCGGTATCACACGCGAGCCCATTCGTGACGATCTGGGTCGTGCCTATGCCACCGGCAAACGTAAAAATGCGATTGCTCGTGTCTGGATCAAACCCGGTTCGGGCAAGGTAATGGTCAACGGCAAAGAGCTGAACACGTTTTTTGCACGCCCTGTTCTGCAGATGATCCTGCGTCAGCCGTTTCAGGTTGCCGGAGTTGAGGACCAGTTTGACGTCATGGCGACAGTCAAAGGTGGCGGTCTTTCCGGTCAGGCCGGTGCGGTCAAGCATGGTATTTCCAAAGCACTGCAGCTTTATGATCCAAGCTTGCGCGGCGCGCTGAAAGCGGCAGGCTTCCTGACCCGCGACAGTCGTGTTGTTGAGCGTAAGAAATACGGTAAGGCCAAAGCGCGTAAGAGCTTCCAGTTCTCCAAGCGCTAATTTTTACTTGCCAGGAAATGCGAAAAGGCCGTGCAGATTGCACGGCCTTTTTCTTTTGTATCAACCTGTTGCCTGGTCCTAGTCGTCAGGCTTAATCAGTCCCAGGCCACGCAGATAAATCCCGATACCGCTTTCCAGCAGATCCTCGGGCGTAAAGGGTGCCTGCGTTCCCGGTGTCGTGCGAGCGTATAGTTCGACAACACCGTGGCTCATCGCCCAGATATGGGCGCTGAACATCGATGCGGGGGGACGTTTTTCAATTGGGATATGTTCAGATAGTTCCGCCGCCGCGCGTTCCAGAATGCCGCGGGCATTGCTGGCAGCAGCCGCCAATTCAGGCGTTCGGTTTACCGATATTCCGCTTTCAAACATCGCGATATAATGGCCGGGATGTTTGCGCGCAAAGGCCAGATAGGCACGCCCGGTCGCCTCAAACGCGGCCAAAGCGGATGGCTGACCCTTGTCATAGGCGTATTGCATGAGGTCCGCGAACATCTCATAGCCTTGGCGCGCACCTTCGGCGATCAGGTCTTCGCGGCCCTGAAAATGCCGGTAAACAGCGGCAGGTGTAACGCCGGCCTGCTTGGCAGCCTCAGACAGAGTAAAGCCAGTGGGGCCACGTGTCTCGATCAGCTCAAGAGCGGCATCAATCAGCGCCTGACGCAGATTGCCATGATGATAACCGCGTTTAGGCATTCCAGAGCGCCGGTCCGCCACAAATTTGTGGGTCTGCATGGCCCACCGCCTTTTGGTCTTTGTGGCTATAGTCCAATGTGGAAAGGACATGGCGAATGGCAGCAAGGCGGCCACGACGCTTGTCGTCTGAGCGAATGATCGTCCAGGGGGTAACAGATGAATGTGCGCGTGTCAGGGTTTCCTTGATCGCGCTGGAATAATCATCCCATTTTGGCAGGCCTTTAATGTCTATAGAACTCAGTTTCCATTGTTTTAAGGGGTCACTTTCACGCGAAAGGAAGCGGCGTAATTGTTCGGCCCGACCGACGTTCATCCAGAATTTGAACATGTAAATCCCGTCATTAATCAGTGCGGTTTCAAAGGGTAAAACCTGGTTAAAAAACTGTTCGCGCTGCGTGTCGTCACAAAATCCAAAAACCCTTTCAACAACACCGCGATTGTACCAGCTGCGATCAAAAAATGTGATTTCACCACCCGAAGGCAGATGGTCGATATAGCGCTGAAAGTACCATTGGCTGCGTTCAGCATCAGATGGTTTGGACAGCGCCACCACGCGCGCGCCACGTGGATTAAGGTTTTCACAGAACCGTTTGATTGTACCGCCTTTTCCTGCAGCATCTCGACCCTCAAAGACAATAACAACCCGGGCACCACTGTCCTTGACCCAGGACTGCAATTTGACAAGCTCGACCTGCAACGTCTTTAGCTCGGCGTCATAGTTTTTGCGCTTCATAAGCTCATTATGAGGAAAGTTCGGATTCAGGATCTCATTCTTGTCGGCGCGCCGAATGGCCTCGCTGACAATGTCCGGGGCGTCATTCTCAAAATACCGGCTGATTGCACCGTCAAATGGAAGGGTCATGAACTGGCCTTTGTTCCTGCTTGTACTATCTATATGGGATGTTAATCCGATTAACGCAAACCCGCGCGTGTCGCTGCGCGATCAATTGCGGCGACCACTTCGTCTTGTGCCACGTGATGCGGCATGTGACCAACGCCCTCAAGGCGCGTCAGCACCGCGCCATCGATCTGCCTGGATACTTGTACTGCGTTTGTGTCAAAATTGACGGTACCATCATCAGTGCCATGGACAATTTCAGTTGGCACGGAAATCTCACCATACCGGGGTTCTAACGCGATGATTTCATCCAGTAAATTGGCACGTTGCAGGGCATTGGCACGCATCGATTCACGTCTAAGAGTTAGTGCCGCACCAACGTTTTTAGCATAACCGTCGGTCGTGGGCTGAGGCGCGAAAATGTCTGCCATCGCGTCGTCTATGTGTGAATTTGTTGCGAATGCAGTGATGAGGGGCACGACCAAAGCGCTGCCAACCGCGCTTGAGGTGATTTTGTAATAGGTGTCTAGTGGTGTGGTCCAGGGATTGGACGCCGCCGCGATCAGGACCAGAGCAGAGATATTGTCTGGGTGATACACCGCCCATGCCAGTGCCACGCTGCCACCATAGCTGTGACCGGCAACAATCGGTTTGTCGGCACCAAGTTGAACGGCGGCTTTTTCCAGCAACTCAGCCTGCTGAACAAGCGTCGCGCCAGTTTCACTGATCGGATCAGTATAGCCAAGACCAGGCCGGTCAAACACGATGACCCGGTAGTTTTCTGCCAGCCGTGGTGCAAGTGAAAACGTCATGTCGCGGGTGTTGCTGCTTGTTCCGTGGATCAACACGATATCGGGCCCTTCGCCCATGACCACTGCATGGACCTGAACACCGTCGACATCCAGCAATTGGCCTTCGGGAGGATACGATGTTTCGGCCAATGTTTCCATCTGGCCTGCGCGCCAAAGCACAAATCCAGTAAATGCAATCAGTGCAATAATCGTTGATATTAACGCTTTACCGGCCAATGTTATTCAGATCAAACGGAGTGCTTTCATACACTTCGGTCAACCAGTTTCCATAAAGAAGATGCGCATGGCTGCGCCAGCGATTCAGTGGTTTTTGCGACGGATCGTCATTGGGATAATAATTCATCGGTACGTTGATCGGCGTTCCTTCAGCAATATCACGGTCATATTCCTGTTTCAGCGTATCGCTGTCATATTCAAAATGATTGAATATATACAGCGCACGATGATCTGGGTCCCGTACCAGGCAGGGGCCGGCTTCGTCACTGCCCAGCAATGTCGTCAGGTTTCTGGCCGCGTCAATTTCGGATTGCCGCATTTCCGTCCAGCGCGACACCGGAATTACGCAATCATCTGAAAATCCGCGCAAAATGGGCGATGCGGGGGTAAGGTTTCGGTGTCTGTAACAGCCGAATAACTTGGCATCCAGCATGTGTTTCTTCACACCGTGAAAATGGTTGATCATTCCCATACCGCCCCAACAAACGCCAAAGGTTGATTGCACATTGGTCTGCGTCCAGTCAAAAATTTGGCGCAGTTCGTCCCAATAGGTCACGTCGCCAAATTCGAGATGTTCAATCGGTGCACCAGTGATGATCAGACCATCGAATTTTTCGTCCCGAATTTCAGAAAACGGGCGGTAAAAGCTTTGCATATGGTCGTTGTTCGTAGTCTTGGTCTGATGTTCGGACATGCGGATCAGGGTGAATTCAATCTGCAGCGGGGTGGCTCCGATCAGCCGTGCAAATTGGGTTTCCGTCTGAATTTTCTTGGGCATCAGGTTTAGCAAAGCGATGCGCAACGGGCGAATATCCTGCCGGGCGGCCTGATCCTCGGACATGACCATAACGCCCTCATTGGTGAGAACGTCATAGGCGGGCAGGTTGGAGGGTATTTTTATTGGCATAGGATTTTCTTTTGATTTCAGTCTGCTGAAATAAGATGTTTAGCCGCGTATCTCAAGGGCGCGGGCAATAAGGTCGTCAAAACCAGCCGCATCCGTGACATTTGCAACGTCATTTGCGGTGACGGTTATGCCCCATTTCGCCATAGCTTCATAGCGCGGTTGGCGGTGCGCCAATGCCTGCGCATAGGTCCAGCGGATAAAGCTGTCCGGATCAACTTTACCCTCTGAGGTGTTGTTTTCGCTTAGATATTTAGCCCAGACTTTAGTTAGGAATTCGGGTTGATAGGCCATTGGTTTTGGGGACTTGTCAAAACGGCGGATCAATTCCTGAGTGTGGTCCTCGTCGCCTTTGATCCAGACCAACAAAGTGTGCTGCGACAGCTCTTTCAGGATTGGATCATTGGGATCGTTCGCATCCACCCACTCGCAAATCGATCCGCCAGTGTCGCACACAAAATTGGGATAGTCGTACAGGGCCTGCGCGCGGTGGATAAAATATTCGGTGTCATGCAGCGCATAAATTTCGGCCTGGCGGAATTGTTCCTGCCGACGGCAGTATTCCTGCATCGGCATGCCACCTTTGGCGGGATCACCCGGTTTCCCAAGATAGCTGGCCACTGGCGTCAGATTGTCAAAGCTAAGGTTGGAACCAAGATAGATCGAATCCGACAACAGCAATTCACGCAGAAACGGATTTTTCATCGCTTCGGCCTTGGCATTGTCGGCAATGTATTCGCCCATATACCGGGTGCCGATGCGGTAATCGATTGAGTAGTGAAACCAATTGCCAGAATCGCGCAGCATCTGACTGATATGGGTTTTGCCAAGGCCTGACATTGCAAATAACAGCACACGTTTATGCGTCGCTGCGCGCCAGTCCTGTGAAGAGGAGTAAATCATCAGCCTGTCCCTTTTTGCCTTGCTACGCTGCAGGGCAAGCCGGGTCAATTGGATCGCTTGTTCAGGATAAGCAGACCCACCGCCAACAGGACAAAGCCTATATAGGCCTGCGGGCGCAATTCCTCTCCTAGAACGACGGCGCCCAGCACAATAGCCACGGGTGGGATCAGCAATGTGACCAGCATCAAGTTGCCGCTGCCCGCCATCGCCAGAACACGATAATAGAGCAGATAGGCGCCAGCGGTGGCGATCAGAGAATAATAGGCGATGGCGACCCATGTTTGCGGCATCAGGTCCAGCGCAACAGGCCCGTCGATCAGCAAAGCCGCTGGCAGCAGAACCAGGGTCGACCCCGTCAACATGCCAGCAGCGGCAAGCGTTGGTGGCAAATGTGATAGTTTTAATCGTCCCCATGAACTGGCCAGCGCATAGCTGATTGTGCCAACGATCACTGCGATCTGGGCAGTGCTGCGTAGATCGAAATTTGCAAAACCTTCCAGCCCAATAGCCGTGGCTACACCCA
>PIVL01000280.1 GCA_003354145.1 Paracoccaceae bacterium | reverse complement strand
AGATTTCCAAAAACTTCGGGTTCAAGAACAGTGCAGCCGAAAAAGCTCAGATCCTTAAGGTACAGCGTACGCACGTCCAGTTCGACAATCGGGCCGCCGATTGCACCAGCAACGGCATAGCGACCGCCTGGTTTTAATATCTCTAACAGCGAAGGCCATTTTGGGCCTGCCACCAAATCTATCACGACATCGACACTGTTTGCGCCAATCTCGGAAACAAAGTCATCATTACGGTTGAGTATCTTCGTGGCTCCAAGATCAGCCAGGGCCTGGGCCTTGGACGGGCTTGTAACGGCTATGACATGCGCACCACGAGCGCGCGCAAGCTGCACGGTGGCTGAGCCTACTCCGCCCGATGCGCCCGTGACCAACACCGTCTCGTTCTCTTGAACGCTAGCGCGTGTGAGCATGTTTTCGGCCGTGGAGTACGAGCAGGGAAAAGAGGCTAGCTCCACATCCGTTAGATCGCTTTTGATCGCACTGGCATGACGCGCTGACACGCGCGTATATTGAGCGAATCCGCCGTTGCACTCAGAGCCAAAATACCAGGGCGTTTCGACCTCTTCACCGCCAACTTCCAGAATGCATGGCTCAATCAGAACCCGTTCACCGATGCGGTCAGTGTTTACACCTTCGCCAACAGCGGCGATCCGACCACAGACATCAGCTCCTTGAATGAGCGGGAATACAAGCGGCTTTCCGGACCATGCAGCGTCTTTGGCATCTGCATCTCCTTTGGAATACCAACCGGTCCGCGTATTGATGTCCGTGTTGTTTACACCGGCGGCCCCGACACGGATCAGCACATCGCCCTTGCCAGGAATGGGAACCGACAAATCGTCGCGCCATTCCAACATCTCTGGCCCGCCATGGCCGGTCAAAACAATGCCGTACATTTTGTCCGGAAGGTTCATGTCAGTCTCCGTAGTCGAACAAAGCAGACATTGCCTGCTATGCTATAGGCAGTCAATCTGGCTTAATCTTAATCCTGGCAATCGCCTTCAATGCTCTAACAACACTCTGACGAGGTGCAGCACATGCGAACGGTTTCGTTGTTCTGGCAGCAATCCTGCAGCAGATACTTCATCAACTCACCGACCGCGTCGTAATTCACCGCATAGGATATATGGCGGGACTTACGAGTCGATGTGATCATTCCGGTTTCTTGCAAATTGGCCAAGTGAAAGGAAGCTCGCGACGGCGTTGCATCAGCAGCCAGGGCAACATCACCGGCCAACATCCCGTCGGTACCTGCGCTTACCAGGCATTTGAGTATCTTTAGCCGCGTAGCATTGGACAGCGCCAGAAATGACGCAAGGGCAAGTGTGTCGTCCATATTTCAATTATCCTTGAATTGTCGAATTGCTTGCTCTACTTATATTTCAATGATTCTTGAAATGAAAGTGCTGCGACTATGACGATCAATGATTTTCTACAAACACTGGCCGATAAACCTACGGATGCGCCGGTTGTCTTTGCGACCAAACAGGGCGAGATCAGCGGCGGCTATCATGTTACTGAACTTAAGCTGGCGCATGTCACGGGAATTGATTGCGGCGCACGTCAGGCCGAATGGGTCGAAGCGTCCATCCAACTACTTGATGGTGGCGGTGGCGCGCACATGGAGGCGGGCAAACTCAGCAATATCCTTGAGCAGAGCAAAAGGCATGTCAAAGGGTTGGGAGAAGCCGACGTGCATTTCGAATTTGCCCATAACAATGCCGGTCTTCAGCGGTACAACATGCAGTCGTCAATCGAGGCGAACGGGCGTGTCGAAATCCATTTGGACACACAGCGTGCAATCTGCAAACCGGCCCAAGATCACATTTACGCAAGCGGCTCGGACTGTTGTGGGGAAAATGCGTCGAAATGCGGCTGCTAGGTTAAAGCTCTTTGCGTGCGTTCAGGGCGGCGATGATGGTGCCGTCGTCCAGATAATCCAGCTCTCCACCAATTGGCACGCCTTGTGCTAATGTGGTCAGCTGGGCGCGTCCCTCTAACATGTCGGCGATGTAATGGGCTGTGGTTTGACCGTCGACGGTGGCATTCAGCGCCAGTATCACTTCGGTGATGTCTTCGCTATCCACGCGGTCAATCAGGCGGGGGATGCGCAATTCTTCGGGGCCAATTGCGTCCAGTGCAGACAAGGTGCCACCAAGAACGTGATAGCGGCCTTTGAACACGCCCGACCGCTCCATTGCCCAAAGATCAGCAACGTCCTCGACGACGCAAAGCACGCCATTGGCGCGCTTTTCACTTTCGCAGATGTCGCAGATATCTGTTGTGCCAACATTACCGCAGTTCAGGCATTCGCGGGCGGTTTCGGCCACCGTTTGCATGACGTCGGCCAGCGGGATCAGCAGCAGCGCCCGTTTGCGGACTAGATGCAGCACAGCACGACGTGCTGAACGAGGGCCGAGGCCGGGCAGTTTGGCCATCAGTTCAATCAGGTTCTCGATGTCGCTGGTGCTGCTCAAGGATCGGCTTTCAGTGCGCTAAAGGTGCGAGGCTTCCTTTTGGAACGGGTGCTCAGAAAGGAAGTTTCATATCCTTAGGTAGGCCCATGCCTTCGGTCAATCTTCCCATTTCCGCTTGGGCTTTGTCGGATGCCTTCATTTGTGCGTCTTTGACGGCAGCAAGGATCAGGTCCTCGACCACTTCTTTATCGTCGCTGTTGAAAATAGACGGGTCGATGTCCAGCGACTTAAGTTCGCCCTTGCAGGTGCAGGTTGCTTTGACCAGACCTGCCCCGGATTCGCCGGTGACCACAGTGTTATGCATGTCTTCCTGCATTTCTGTCATCTTGGTCTGCATTTCCTGCGCAGCTTTCATCATCTTGGCCATGTCGCCAAGACCGCCTAGTCCTTTGAGCATCTGTAGTCTCCTGATCGGGAATGAGTTGAAAGATAGATACGGGCGAGGGCGCTTTGCTGCAAGGGGTAGAGCGCGTTTCGCTCACGGCACGCGCCTGTGTGACACGCTAAACCGCGAGCGGTAGGCTCTTGGTGTCAGCCCGGTGATGACTTTGAACACCCGCGAAAAGGCTGAAACGGTCTGATACCCCACTGACCACGCGATTAAGGCGACGCAAAAATGAGCGCTGGCTGAGGTCAGCAATATTTGTCAGTTCCCCCGACCGTCAAGATCGCACATATATGGATCAGTTACGCATTCATTCAGAGGAACAACATGTCTAAAACTGCGCTGATTCTGGTCGACATCCAGAACGACTATTTCGAAGGCGGCGACTGGCCGGTCGCCAAAATGCAAACTGTGGCGAATAATGCGGCCCGGCTGCTAGATCACGCACGGGCGCAAGGCGATATGGTGGTACATGTGCGCCATGAAATCCCGTCAGATGATGCCCCGTTTTTCCGTCCAGGCAGCACGGGCGCTAAGATTAACGACAGAGTGGCACCAAATGCGGATGAGCCGGTGATCGTCAAAGCCAGACCAAACAGTTTTGCCGGAACCGATCTGTTGGATCGTCTGCAACAAGCCGATGTTCAGTCGGTGGTGATTTGCGGTGCGATGAGCCAGATGTGCATCGACGCCACAACCCGAGCAGCAGCGGATTTTGGATTTCAGGTTAGCGTTGCCCAAGACGCATGTGGGGCCAAAGAGATGAGCTTTGGTACCGTCAGTCTGACTGCAGAACAGGTTCACGCGGCGTTTATGGCACCTTTGGCGATGAGTTACGCACAGGTGGTGAACACCTCGGATCTGGTCGCGAAACCCTAATCTTCTTCAAACGGATCCCATTCATCATCGACCTCGGGCAATGCCTCGACTTCGGCCGAGGCCGCGATCTGGTCAGGGGTTCGAATGTCGGTGATTTTGGCTTTGGGGAACTGGGCCAGAACCGCAGCGACCATCGGGTGTTCAAGAGCTTGGTTCTTCAGCGCGTTTTCTGCGGCATCACGTTTGTCAGCGATGGTTTCTGCACCGCCTTCATTCACAACGATCACCGCCCAGCGATTGCCGGTCCAGCTTTGCAAGCAGCTTCCCAGACGTTGGGCCATATCGTGAGGCGCGCGGTCGGTTGGTACAAATTCAATCCGTCCCGGCTGATAGGCGGCCAGTTGCAGCGTTGTTTCCACTTCGACCAACAGTTTGACGTCCCGGTTGGTCCGGATCAATTCCACCACGGTGTCAAATGTCGGGAACCGGGCCAATGCGCCATCTGCATTTACGGCCAGTGCCGTCACAGCGCCACCATTGCCACCACGCGGAGCCGAGGCGATAGCCGAGTTCCCCCCGCTCGCCGCAGGTGCGCTAGTGCTTTGCGCAGGTCTCCCCCCGTTTGGGCCAGGTGAAGGGGTTGGCGTGTCCTGCAATCGCCGAATCAGCTCTTCAGGTGACGGCAGGTCGGCCACATGGGTCAGTCGAATCACCGCCATTTCGGCGGCCATCATCGCATTGGGCGCGGCTGCGACTTCTTCCAGCGCTTTCAAAAGCATCTGCCACATCCGCGTCAAAACCCGCATTGGCAGCGCCTCGGCCATCGCCGAACCACGGCTACGTTCGTCCGGCGAAATTGTTGGGTCATCCGCTGCATCCGGGGTAATTTTAACCACCGAAACCCAATGGGTAATTTCGGCCAGATCACGTAGCACAGCCAACGGATCAGCACCTTGGGCGTATTGGCTGGACAGTTCGGTCAAGGCACCAGCTGCATCACCCCGCAGGATCATGTCCATCAGATCCAGGACCCGGCCCCGGTCAGCAAGCCCCAACATAGCGCGCACCTGATCGGCCGTGGTTTCCCCAGCCCCGTGCGAGATCGCCTGATCCAGCAGCGATGTGGCATCGCGGGCCGACCCTTCGGCGGCGCGTACGATCAGTGCCAAAGCATCATCCGCAATCTCGGCCCCCTCGGCGGTTGCGATCTTGTGTATGAGCGCTATCATGTCTTCGGGTTCAATCCGGCGCAGATCAAAGCGCTGACAACGTGACAGAACGGTCACCGGAACTTTGCGGATTTCGGTGGTGGCAAAGATGAATTTGACGTGCTCGGGCGGTTCTTCCAGCGTTTTCAGCAGAGCGTTAAAGGCTGACGTGCTAAGCATGTGCACTTCGTCAATGATATAGATTTTGTACCGGGCCGAGGCCGCGCGATAGCGCACGGAATCGATGATCTCACGCACATCGCTGACACCGGTTCGTGATGCCGCATCCATTTCCATCACATCGACATGGCGGCCTTCCATAATCGCGGTGCAATGTTCGCATTCCCCGCAAGGCTCGGTCGTCGGGCCGCTGCTGCCATCCGGACCTATACAGTTCATTCCTTTGGCAATGATCCGCGCCGTGGTGGTTTTGCCGGTGCCGCGAATGCCCGTCATGATAAACGCCTGTGCAATCCGGTCAGCAGCAAATGCGTTTTTCAGGGTGCGCACCATCGCATCCTGACCCACCAGATCGACAAAGGTTTCCGGTCTGTATTTGCGCGCCAGAACGCGATAGCCGTCAGGGGTTGGGTCGCTCATGCAAGGCCTTTGGATTCGGGTTTCGATACAAGGTACGAGGTCATTTCCGGCGCGTCCACCGGATAGACGGGTCAGGGTCAGAGAAAACAGATGACAGAATTTTCGATCAATGACGTGTCAGCCGGTACAGGGCGCATCGGTATTTGTCCAATGCCGGGGCGCTATGGGGTGTATCGTTTGGATATTGCGACCGTCAAAGCGTGGCGGCCTGATCTGGTTTTAACGATGACAGAACTGCACGAAATGGAGCGGATAGGCGTTACGAACTTAGCGGGTGATTTGGCGGCATTCGGTTGTGACTGGTTGCATTTACCGATCACAGATTTTGGAGTGCCAACAGGAGAGACACTGGCGGATTGGCCTGCAGCCGCGACACGAGCATGTGAAATTTTGGCGCCAGGTGGTCGGGTTTTGGTGCATTGTTACGGCGGCTGTGGCCGGTCTGGTATGGCGGTTGTGCGGATACTGGTCGAGATGGGGGAACCGCCCGAGATGGCCGTGGCCCGGCTAAGGGCTGTGCGGGCTTGTGCAGTGGAGACTGAGGCGCAGATGATTTGGGCTAGGGGCTGACGACGCTCTAGGTGAGTTTTCTTTGAAAACTCACCTGCCACGTTTCGCAGAAAATTCTTAGAATTTTCCGTTTTAAGTGAGAGGCTGGACAACGACCCAAGCGGGGCTCGTTACGGCTGCTTCCTTCCGGCTCTGACCGGGTTGGCGAGGCGCTC